>JBJXDV010000391.1:0-5196 GCA_046153465.1 Chitinophagaceae bacterium | reverse complement strand
TTGTTGGAATAGACCTTGGTACTAACAATAGCCTTGTTGCAATTATTCACCCCGAAACAAAGCAGCCAGTTGCTCTTAAAGAACATAATAGTGCAAGCCTGGTTCCTTCAATCGTTCATTTGAATATAGATTCCTCAGTAGTGGTAGGAGATGCTGCTAAACAATATCTTATCGTAGAACCTGAGCGTACTATTTTTTCAGTTAAACGGCTAATGGGAAAATCGTATAATGATATCCGCGATAGAGCGTCATCGTTTACTTATAAGATTATTGATGACGATACAGAACGATTGGTTAAAATACAATCGGGAAATAAATTTTATTCTCCCATAGAATTATCCTCATTTATCTTAAAAGAGTTAAAAGAACGAGCAGAACATATTCTTAAAACTCCCGTAACAAAAGCGGTTATTACGGTACCTGCTTATTTTAATGACTCACAACGACAGGCAACAAGAGATGCAGGTAAGCTCGCCGGTCTTGATGTACTACGCATAATAAATGAACCAACCGCTGCAAGCCTTGCTTATGGATTAGGTATGAAAAAGGATGAATTGAAAACAGTGGCAATATATGATCTTGGCGGCGGAACATTTGATATTTCGATTTTACGGATCGATGGAGGAGTATTTGAAGTGCTTTCAACAAATGGCGATACTTACCTTGGAGGCGACGATTTTGATCAGGCCATCGTTTCTTTTTGGTTGAAACAGCTTTCGATTAGTGAAGAATCTTTACAAAAAGATAAAGAATTGATGCAACTATTTCGCTTGAAAGCAGAGGAAGCAAAGAGGTCATTAACTTTTCAGGATAATTTTAATGGAACCATTAAAGATTTTGTAATTCACCTTAGTAAGACAGAATTTGAAAATAGTATAACCTTAATGGTAACAAGAACTATTGACAGTTGTAAAAGTGCGTTGAAAGATGCCGGATTAAAAATAACTGATATTGATGAAATAATAATGGTAGGAGGTTCAACAAGGGTTCCCTTTATAAAGAAAGCAGTTGCTGATTTTTTTGGTAAAAATGTAAATGACAAAGTGAATCCCGATGAAGTTGTTGCATTAGGCGCCGCCATACAAGCAGATATATTGGCCGGAAATAACAAAGACTTTTTGTTGCTCGATATTACGCCGCTTTCTCTTGGAATTGAAACAATGGGTGGTTTGATGGACATATTAATTCCCCGAAATTCGAAAATTCCTACAAAGGCATCGAGGCAATATACTACTCAAAAAGATGGACAAAGCGGTATCCGGATTGCGGTGTACCAGGGCGAACGTGATTTAGTAGTAAACAATCGGAAGCTGGCTGAATTTAACCTTACCGGAATTCCGTCTATGCCTGCCGGTTTGCCAAAAGTAGAAGTCTCTTTTTTAATTAACGCAGATGGTATCTTGATGGTCAGGGCACAGGAATTGAGAAGCGGTATAATGCAGCATATTGAAGTTAAACCTCAGGAGGAACTAAGTGATGAGGCTGTTGAAAAAATGTTGAAGGACTCATTGGAAAATGCAAAAGCAGATATTGCTGAGCGTGCATTGGTGGAAGCAAAAACGGAGGCAACTCAGTTGATAGATACTTCTATTGTTTTTGTTACAAAGAATAAGAAGAGTCTTTCCGAAAATGAAATATCCGAATTTGAAACAGCAATAGATGAATTACGCAATATTCTTTTATCTGACAATAAGGATTCGATTCAGGTAAGCACAGAAAAACTAAACGAAGTAACCAGGCCTTTTGCAGAGCGAATCATGGATGAAGCGATAGGGAAAGCAATGGGAGGGAAAAATTTGAATTCTATTATTTAGCACGAAAACCCTCTTCTACAGTTTTTTTTCGTAATTGAAACGTTTCGCATGCATTGTAGGTGCATGGTAATGGAATATTTCCACAATCATTTTCTTTCTTTGGAATATGAAAGATAACTCCCTCGCATATAATGGCATCAAAATCATTTTTTTTGATTCCAGCAGGGTAAATTAATTGTGGGTTATCGAAAAAATGAATAAATCGATAAGATATATAAGACGTTATTGATAAACCAATGCCTGCCAATAGGAGAAGGATAATTTTTCGAAAGTTATTGCTTTCGGTTATTGAATGAGTTAAGTAACTACTTACCAAAGCACTAAAAGCCAAAATAAATCCAAAGCCAAAACGGGGGTCCGGCGCTTTTACAAACCAAAATACAATTCCTGCCATTGAGGTTAGTAAAGCTATTTTTAAATCGGGGGATGATTTTTTTATTTTCCTTAAAGAAAGCAAGAAAAAAATAATAGAAACAACCAATAGTAATAAAATAGATTTATCTGCTATTGAGCGATATCTCCACCAGGTTGGCACCCATTGGCTCAATTCCATTTCATTCACTCTTATTATTTCTGATTCGTTGCTGGCAGACTCAGTTCTTGCAAAAGCTGTCACATAGTTTTCCAGAACAGTTGTTTTATTCGAATCATATTTCCAGTCTACATTAAAAAAATCGCCCATTGTAGTCGGGAACAATGCATATCCGCTCGTAATAATATTTCTTATCGCCATAGGAATCACCATAATTAATGAAAGAATTATTGCAAGCACAACAAGCTTAAATTTTTGGAGAGTGGCCAAACGGTAAATTGAATAAACGTAAATCAGGGCTAAAGGAATGGCTGATAATTTGATAGTTAGGGAGAAGGTAATCAACAGTAGTACAATCACCCAATGAAGCCCTTTATTTTGTTGTTCTGCTGCGGTTACAATTAAATAAAAAACTGCCCAAATGCAGATAGTGGCAATAAAATCTGGACTGGCTGAAGTGGCCGTTAGTCGTACCTGGGTATAACTCCACAAGTTTAACCCCAGCATCGCGATCCATAAAAAGCCTTTATACGGGGATGCTTGAACGAAGAAACAGGCATTTATTTTTGAGAAAATAAAATACAGATACCACGCAAGGATAGTACTATTTAGATAGTTGTAAGATCCATAGCCTGTAAAATTAAAACTAAAAAGCGCATTACATACAAACCAGCCGCTTTGTAATCCGAAACGACTATGAAGGTGAACTAATCCGGGCACAGCTTTGTATTTTTCTATCCAAAGAATTATTTGGGAATGATATGCCAGCGTGTCTGGGTGATTCATTTCCCAGCTACCCATTACCATGCATAATAGCATTGAAAGAAAAAATAAAAGGATTACTCCTTTATTAATAAGTTTAATATAGGCAATTTGTTTTCGAAAATTGGTAACTATTTTTTTCTGCAATAATAAGAGCAAGGTTAGAGTCAGTAAAAATAGTTGAATGTTAATACTACCTAAAGGGAAAAAAAGTGATAGTAGAGAAGCAATAAATGATATAACAATGAGCCCTACTAAACTGGTAATTGAAAGTGACAGGGTATTTGTTTGATCACTTTGTGTAATTTTTTTTAGAAGTTTCAATGTGCTGAAGCCCCATGTCCAGCAAACAAGCGAAATATAGAGTATGGCAATTCCAATTAATAGCATCTTATATTTTTTTACTAATTACAACTACAGACAGACCGGCTTTATTAAAAATAATTTTGTCCATAATCCTTGCTATTGGTACAAGTTTGTCGAATGCCGACATTTCATTTTTGCCGATTTGATTTTTTGCTATTAATTTACCGGTGATCAACCATCCAAATATTCCTAAAAAATTAAAATGCTTTTTGCTAACGAGTTTAAATTTTTCTTTTTTTAAAAGATGGCTAAGTGTTGACTTGGTATATCTTCTAAAATGCCCCAGCTCTTTATCAAGTCTGCAAAAGAGAAATTGATAGGACGGGGCGAGTATTATTAAGTTACCCGAATTTTTGAGCAGGAATCTGCAATTCCTGATCGCATCATGATCATTTTCAAGATGCTCAATAACGTTTAGCATCACAATTGAATTGAATTTTTCCTTGTAATTCATATAGGTTTGATCGAAATCGGGATCTTGAAGATCAATTGTTAAGATTTCACTAACCCTGTCATCGAATTCATATAAACACTTTAATGTTTTCGCATAGTCTAAGTTGTAATCTGAAAGGGTTGTTTGATGACCCTCCTCTATTAGAAACCTTGATAGATTTCCAATTCCACTACCCACCTCAAGAACTTCATCAATAATATAAGGCTTTATCTGATCGTACATCCACCTGTTAAATCTGTTCGCCGAAGAAATAATAGAAAGTGTTGCAGCTCCAACATCATCATTTGTAGTAGTAGAATCGATCATTTTTTTGCGAAAAGGTTATATTTTAAGATACAATAGATAGTACGAAAGCCATCTTTCCAGGTAATTTTTTTCCCCTCTTTATAGGTTCTGCCATAATAGGCAATACCCACCTCGAAAATTCTAATATCTTTAATTCGGCTCACCTTGGCTGTTATTTCCGGTTCAAAGCCAAATCTTTTTTCGCGAAGATTAATTTGTTCAAGAATTTCTCTTCTAAACATTTTATAACCAGTTTCCATATCGGTGAGGTTAAGTTGGGTAAAAAGATTGCTAAGTGAAGTCAAAAATTTATTTCCCAATGTATGAAGGTAAAAAAGTACCCGGTGGGGTCCATTTCCAACAAACCTTGAACCGTAAACCACATCGGCATAACCCTCAACTATAGGCATTAAAAGAGTGTTGTAATCTTTCGGATCGTATTCGAGATCTGCATCCTGAATAATAACAATTGCACCCGTTAGTTTTCTTAAGGCAGTTTGTATGCAGGCCCCTTTACCCATATTTTGTTCGTGCGTACAAAGATGAATACAGGAGTGATTTTTTGAAAATTCCAGAATTATTTCCATTGAACGATCTGTTGATGCATCATCAACAACAATGATTTCCTTCTCCATAGCAGTCGTAAGGATAGTATTTAGTACTTTGTTAAGTACTGGAATAATCGTTTTTTCTTCATTAAAACAGGGTATTATTATACTAAGTTTGTCCAACAAATTATTTTTTGCGTAAAGTTACCAAAGCAATGGTTATTTTTCTAAACGAAAACCCTGTTTAATTGAATTACCTCTTAACCGAAGCTTTGGATTCAATACATAGAGGCAGGGCAGGTTAGTTGCATAGCATCTCGGGTTCCAATTGTTTAGTATTTTTTTTGGAATTCTCAGTGTAAGGTTCTCGATTTTTATCAGTTCTGTAGGAGGTTGTGGAATAGCGAACGGGAAAATAAGATTGCGGTATTTTTC
>JBJXDV010000390.1:0-6478 GCA_046153465.1 Chitinophagaceae bacterium | reverse complement strand
AAGCATTTCTTTTTTTAGTGTTCTTATCAATTGTTACATAGCAATAATCGTAATAGCCCTGTTTTAAAAATAAAGAAGTTTCATACACTCCTTTATCGGCATTATATACCATTTTTACTTCCTCATTTAAATTATAATTCGTGAGTTGTCCAAAAAGGAAAACATCCTTTCCAATCAGCATCTTATTATTAGGGGGAACAAAATTAAAATTTACTGTTGCATAGTCGGCCTGCCAAAGGGGATTCAAACTTTCAATACATTCTATGATGTACATACCATTGTTATCGCGAAAAAAATTGAATCGCTGAGCCGATCGATCCATATCTGGTTTTACAAACACTTCAGTTGCCGTAGTTGAATAGTTTGCAGTGGCTACCCGATCGCTTTGTAATCGAAAGCTTCTTAAATCAAGCCAGCGCCATTCTTTCCCAGATGGAAAAATACAATCGTTTTCCGTGTTGAACTCAAGTTGATTGCGCGAAAAAAAACTTGGCCGCAGGTCGGTGATTGCGTTGTCCCATCGGTTGTTTTGGAGTATTACAACTTTGAGTTGTTGCAGGTGATTTACAATATTCAACTGTTCATTGAGGTTGACCTTTAATTGAATTTTTTGATGCGTCCTAAAAATCTGTCCGTTAAATGGCTGTTGTATCTGCGCTACCGTAATTGCTTTATCATCTACTACCAGCATCCGTTTGCTGATAATGAGCTTTGAGGTATCCCCATCTCTAAATACTTTTAGGATATAATTTCCTGATCGGGAAGGAACGCAGTTTCTATCGGGTAATGATGCCTGATAATGTGTATATTTTGTATAGGCGATCGAAGAAACCCGATAAGTATTGAGTCGTATCTGAGAATAACCTTTCATAAAATCAAACTGACTAAGCATTGCTACTGTCCAATCAGCATTGCACAATTGAAAAGTATATGCATAATTTCTTACTCCTCCATCCAGGTCATCAAAATGCAATTCCAATTGTTCGCCACTATTAAGACGAATTACCGGCAAACCCAACTGATTACCGTAGGGATATAGCTGAGCTGATTTAATTCGAGTCGAGTAGACAGCCTCTGGTAGTTGTGCATGGAGCGACGATAGCATTGATAAGAAAAAGCCAGTAATTGCAATTTTCATTCTATAAAAATAGTTTCATTTCTGAAAAAGGATTGATAATCTTCGTTAAAAACAAAAAAATACTTCGCCCGTTGTGTTTGAGCGGCTATTTTTGATAAACTAAAACCATGCCGGTGAATGTTGCCCGTTTTATATCCAATCGAATTGCCTTTAATACCCAGCGAAGTTTTTCCCGGTTTATTGTCCGCTTATCGATCGCTGCTACCATAATAAGTGTAGCTGTTATGATTCTTACCCTGAGTTTTGCAAGCGGCTTTCAAAAAACAATCAGCACCAAAGTATTTAGTTTTTTTGGCCATATCCGCGTGCAGGATTACAATGCGCTCCAGGTTTCTATTGCGGAAGAGATCCCGGTTCCGAAAAATGATTCGGTATTAAATCTCTTAAAGATTAATCCAACTATAAAAAAGGTACAAGCGTTCGCCACTAAAAACGCTATCTTAAAAACGTCTGAAACCATCGAAGGCGTATTATTTAAAGGCATTGAAAGAGATTATGATTTTACCAATCTTAAAGATTTTTTGGTAGATGGACGATGGATTCAATTTTCTGATACCGGGTATAAGAGCGAAATCAACCTCTCCGCTACCATGGCCAAAGAACTTAAATTGAAAGTTAATGACCAGGTGCTTATTTTTTTTATTCAATCGAACGGTGAAACTCCAAGACCCAGGAAATTAACCGTGGTCGGAATATTTAAAACTGGCATTGAAGAATACGATAAAATTTTTGCGCTGGGCGATTTAAAACTTATTCAACGTCTAAACAAATGGAGTGAAAATCAGGTTGGGGGTTATGAAATTTTTCTCAATGACTATAAAAAAATGAATACGGTAAGTGAAGATATTGTTCCTTATTTACCAATAGGATTAACCAGTCAAACGATTAAAGAAATTTTTCCTTCGATATTCGATTGGTTGGGTCTTCAAAATCAAACCATCTTTATTGTAATCATAATAATGATTGTAATAGCTCTTTTAAATTTGGTAACCTGTCTGCTGATATTAGTATTGGAACGCACCCGCATGGTAGGATTGTTAAAAGCACTCGGAGCCCGCAATTTTACCATTCAAAAAATATTTTTATACCAGGGTGTTATTATAACACTTACAGGTTTATTTATAGGAAACCTGTTGGGCTTAACGATAAACTGGCTTCAGCAACGCTATGGTTTTATTACACTGCCCGAAGATTCCTACTATATTTCAAAGGCGGCTGTAAATATTGTGTGGTGGCAGGTAGGAGTGGTAAATTTAATTACTTTCATCATTTGTACTGCTATATTAGTATTGCCAACCATTATTGTAAGTAGGGTTCAACCGGTAAAAGCCATTCAATTCAGGTAAGGTAAGAAAGCAGGATGCCTGTTGCCACAGAAGCATTCAGCGATTCGGCATTGCCACCACCGGGTATGGTTATCTTATAAATGGAGGGAGATAAAAATACAGGGTTGATACCTTTAGATTCGTTTCCAATAATTATTATACCCTCTTTAATTTTAGATATTTTTTGAATAGGAGTTCCTTCGAGTAAGGCAGCATAAGTTGGGAGCTGTTTATACTTTTCTAAAAAGATGGCTATATCGGTATATAGTACCTGAACACGAGTGATACTGCCCATTGTAGACTGAACTACTTTTGAATTAAACAGATCAGCACAATCTTCGCTGCAAATAACCTGGTTTACTCCAAACCAATCTGCACATCTAATAATTGTACCCATATTGCCAGGATCCTGGATGCCATCCAGCAGCAGACTTACTTTTCCAATTGGATCTAATGCCCAATCAAAGACTGGTTTCTTAAAAACACCCAATACTTCATTAGCGGTAACAAGTGATGAAATACGTTCCAGGTCGGATTCTTCAATTAAAGCAATCTTATTTTTGTCGAAACTACCTGCCAATTTTTCGCTGCGCATCATCCATTCCTTCAGTGCATACAATTGAATAAGCTCTATGGATGGTGCCCCTAATAATTCGTTAATTATCTTAGGGCCTTCTGCCACAAACACTCCGTCCAGATCCCTTAATTTTTTCTGGCTTAAACTTTGAATATATTTGACCTGCGATTTAACCAGCATCGTTGTTTGTTTTAATTTTTATGTTACCCCACCAGCAAGTTAGTTTTTTTAAATTTTATACGTTTGGCCTTTACGCCGGCATCGTAATGCTATTACTTAGTTCCTGCGTTACTGTTCATCGTAAAAAACACCCAAAGAATATTCCTTTTGTTTTTAAAACGAATATCAGCATTTCAGGCAATTTACCGCAATCAGAAAAACAAGAACTCATTAGCCGGTTAAAAAATCAATTAGATGATAGCCTTAAGACAAGAAGTGTTTCCTGGGCAGGTATCCAGATAATCAGCCGGCCCCCGGTTTTTGATACAGTTAATATTATTCGATCAAAAATATTTATGAAAGCGTTGCTGAGTGCTCAAGGTTATTTCTATCCGGTCATTAATGATACATTCACTATCGTAAAAAAGAAGAGTCGCTTATTTAGCAAAGAACAGGATCAGCAAAGAGTAACCATTAATTTTGAAGTGATTCCTGGAAAACAAACAGTATTTGATTCAATTGGTTTTGATTTATTTTCACCCCCATTGCAAAAACTTGCGGTGGAAAGCAGGTCGCAATCGCTTTTGAAAAAAGGAGATCCATACTCCATTCAAAGTATTGCAGAGGAACGAGAACGTTTATTACAGGTATTTCATAACAACGGCTATTATAAAGTAAGTGGAGAGGACATTTATGCAGAAAGAGATACTGTAATTGCCGCGTTGATTGACCCGAGTCTTGATCCTTTTGAACAAATCAGATTATTGGACTCGCTTCGACGAAAAAAAGACAGACCAACCATTACCGTAGTTTTTAAACAGTCGGAACCCAATGATTCTACTCACTTAAAAAAGTTTTATATTGGCTCGGTTGATGTTTACCCGGATCAATCGTATTTTCAGGATACAGCTTCTTTTGAACCTAAACCGACAAAACTTGCCAATTATAAGTTTACTTTTTTTCCGTTAAGCAACCGATTCAAATTGCCCTTTATTGCCCGTACAATTTCATTAGTACCCAATACTCCCTATGATGAACGAAATTATTTTAAAACGATTAATACGTTTAATCGTCTGGGAGCCTGGCAAAGTGTAGATCTCAGTCTTAAGGAACGGTATGATTCATTACCATTCTTAGATGCAACATTAAAGTTATATCCGGCCCAAAAACAAAATTTAAAAATAGATTTAGAAGCTAGTCGAAATGTAGCGGATTATCTTACCACCAGCCAATTGTTTGGAGTGGGCCTAAACTTTTCCCTCACCAATCGGAATACATTTAAAGAAGCCATACAAACGTCTACCAATGCGCGCTTTGGCATTGAGTTTGGTTCAAATTTTATTCAAACCCTGCAGGCAAATCTTTCACATTCAATTTACTTTCCCCGGCTGATAACGCCTTTCAGGGTTAAAAAAATTGACAGCCTGCTTAATAGCCGAACCGTTTTTAATATCAATGGGGCCTATACGATCAGGCGCAGTATTTACAATGTAAGTTCATTGAATACTTCCTGGGGTTATGAATGGACAACAAAGTTTGGCAAGAAAAATCGACTGGTTAATTGGCAGTTTACGTTTCCCAATATAGAATATACACTATTAAATGGTAAAGACAGTTTAGAAAAATTAATAAAGCAAATACCTTCCCTGCGTTTTGCATTTAATGATGGATTTGTGATTGGTGTGATTGGCGGAATGAATGCTGCATGGTTTAATAAAAGCAAAAATCATTTCTCCAATTTTAAATTTCGGGTAGAGGAGAGCGGTGCATTGTTTGGATTGATTAAGAAACTGGAAGAAAATAATTTATTTCGATTTATAAAAACAGATATTGAATATAAACATTTTATTAATCATAAAAGATCAAGTTGGGCCTTTCGCGTATTTGGTGGATATGGGTATGTTTACGGCAAGAAAGGAAATCAGCCAGAAAATAAATTACCCTTCTTCAAAGCGTATTTTGCAGGAGGGCCTTACAGTATGCGTGCCTGGCAAGTTCGGCGCTTAGGGCCGGGCTCATCGATACTGTATGACACCGTTAGTACCCGCTCCAACGATCGATTTGGAAATATGCAATTAGAAGGAAATGTCGAATATCGGTTTAATCTGACTACCATTGCAGGCATTAAAGTTAAAAGCGCTTTGTTTGTTGATGCCGGTAATATTTGGGGAATAGAGTTTAATCCAAACGCTTCTCAGGAAAAGATACCCGAAGCATCTTTTAATTTTAGCAGGCTGGGAAAAGATATTGCCATAGGTGGCGGAGCAAGCCTTCGTTTTGATTTTGATTTTTTCCTGATTCGATTAGATTGGGCCTATAAACTAAAAGACCCCAGTTTTTCGTCACTCAACAATGGCTGGTTTCATAACCAAAAGCTTACCGATGGCCAGTTCCAATTAGGAATCGGTTATCCTTTTTGATGCAAGCCTTTTACATGGGCCCTTAATGAATCCATAGTATATGACTGTTCTAATGTAAATGCACCTATACGTGTACGGCATAAACTGCTTAAATGCCCACCACAACCCAATTCTTTGCCAATATCATTTGCTAAACTTCGAATATAGGTGCCAGTGGTACAAACAACTCTAAAGGATACGATGGGCATTTCAATAGAAGAGATATCAAATTCTTTTATTGTAATTGGCCGTGGCTCAATAACTACTTCAATACCCTTTCTTGCCAGATCGTACATCCGTTTACCATCTTTTTTTATAGCAGAAAAGGATGGAGGAACCTGCATAATTTTTCCAATAAATTTTTTAGATGCTTCTATTATTTGTTGTTCAGTTACCTGGTCAACTTTTTTTATAGCTGTTGGTTCCGACTCTAAATCGTAGGTAGCAGTAACTGCGCCCAACGTAATTGTTCCGGTATATTCTTTCTCCTGGGTCATAAACTCATTTATTCGCTTAGTAAATTTTCCGGTACACAAAATCAATAAACCCGTGGCAAGAGGATCGAGTGTTCCTGCATGTCCTACTTTTTTAACTTTTAAAAGGTTTCGCACCTCTCGCACCACGTCAAACGAGGTCCAATGCAGCGGTTTGTTGAGTAGAAGCACCTGGCCTTGTTCAAAACTATTGGGAGTCTGTTCCAACTAAATTATTTCACACAAATGTACTTAAACTGGTGGTTGTTTATTTTTAGAAAGTATTCAAATTGGATACTACTTGAACTATCTTAAAGCGGAAAGTTAAAATTAATTCCGAAGAATAATCGTTCTGTTGGGTACATCACTTAACCGAAAAATCAACTAAACACCCCTATGTATTCTTT
>JBJXDV010000389.1:0-15673 GCA_046153465.1 Chitinophagaceae bacterium | reverse complement strand
TGCCCATACTCAATACCCGGTTTTGGCTTGCCTGCATCACGGCTTGAGCAGATGGATGATCAATTTGCGCCGCCTGAAGGGCCAGCAAACCAGATACTATTTCCAGGTTATTTTTTACGCGGTGGTGGATTTCTTTTAATAATAATTCATTTTCTGCATTGCGTTTATCAAGTAGTCCGTTTTTTTGCCCCAGGTCTTTATTTAATATTTCCAGTGTTGCATTTACTTTTTGTTTGCTTCGGTAGTTACGAAACAACCCTACAATAACAAGTGCCAACAGGCCTGCTGCACCCATTGTTAACCATTGCAATCTTTTTTGTTGTGTGATGGATTGTTGTTGTGTTTTTATAGTGGTTACTTTTTGTGCTACTTCAAATTCAGTTTGTAGTTTAGCAACCCGCTGATCGGCTTCTGCGGTAAACACGCTGTCTTTTAAGAGGTCATATTTTTGAAAAGCAGCATAGGCACTTTTATAATCACCCGTTGCAGCGTATGCTTTACCTAGTTCTTTATAAACCTGGTTCAAAAAATATTCATCGCCAAAATTGTCCGTTGCTATTTGTAAACATGTTTTCAAACTTGCAATAGCAATGCTCGGGCGATTGCTCAAATTTTGCAGCTTTCCAAGCGTTAGCCAGGAACGCATGAGCATAAAATTATTATCCAAAAGCCCAGAATATCGAACGGCTTCTTCTGCATTCGACTCGGCTTTTGAATAATTACCGGTCATCGAATACAGTTCACTGAGAGAAATATAAATATCCGCCAGGTTATTATAAAACTGAAAACGTTCACTTTGTGCCAGTGCAAGTTTAAAATATTTTTGGGCATTGGGATAGTCTTTTAGAGACAAGTATCCATTCCCAATCACATAAAGAGTAAAGCTATAGTCCATATCTTCAATATCCCTCTCTTTAAAAATAGTCTCCGCTTGTAATCCATATTCTATTGCTTTGTCAAATTTAGATTGCTTCCAAAACACATTACTAAGGTCACTATACGCTATCGCTCTTGTTTTACGATCATTCAAGCTATCACCCAATTGCAATGCTTCCAATGCATAATCGGTAGCCTTGTTCAATTGCCCACGACGTTCAAACACATATCCAAGTTGAGTAAGAAGCATGGGCCAGTCTTTCCTCGAAAGTTTTGCTTTTGCTGATTGCAGCACGGTATAAGCTGAATCTAATTTTTCCTGACGTAATAAAATAGCTCCTAGTGTTATTTGAAGGCGACCTTCCCATGCTTTATCTTCTGTAGCTATCGCATGACCTATCACGTTACAAGCAATTGCAAATGCTTTTTTTAAGTTTCGGGTATGCCAGTAATAAGCAAGATCGTTACCTACAGCGAGTTTAATAGTATCTGGTAAGTTTTGATAATAGGCTTTTTCCAATTGAGATAAATAAGAAGAATCAATATCATCGGCTACTGAAAATACCTGTCGATAGGGAATGTCTCGGTTAAGATCAACCAATTGCGCCTTGGCATTCGATGAAATTGAAACAAAAATCCAAAAAAAGATTATTCTCATCATAAATCCGGGTAACAAAACTTCTTTTAATAATAAAAATGAAAGTAGTTTTTCTGCTCTTTTTGTGTTGTTTCTGGTAGAATAGATGGAAATCTGTTTGCTATTAAAACCTATGGAGGTAAATACCTTACGAATCTAAGGCATTCTGTTAATAATTCATGGACAGATAATGAATGTAGGTGTTACAACAAAAAAACAGCCTAATGTTTTAACCAAAAGGCTGTTTTAAATGGCAAAAAAAAAGTCAATACGCGCCTGTTCTTTATCTTTCGGACAATCGTGTGGAATTTATTTGTCACAATACCATTGGCTCTCTATTCTAGTAAGCATTTCAGAAAATCCGATAAATAAAATTTTGACTATCTCTTAAAGTAAGAATTATATGTGCTGATCAAACAAAATTGTATTTCCATCAGGATCCATTACTACCAAACTGGCTGGTCCGGTAGTTTGTTCATCTGCCTCATTTTCCAGTTTAATATTTTTGCTTTTAAGTTGCCGTTGAATTTCTCTAACGTCATCGAATATTTCCAGTTTACCAGCACTTTGATCCCACCCCGGATTAAAGGTTAAAATATTATTTTCAAACATTCCCTGGAACAACCCGACTAGAGAATGTTCGTTTTTCATGATGAGATAGTTTTTATTTAAATCTCCTGCAAATACAGAAAAGCCCAGGTTTTCATAAAATTGTTTTGAAACGACAAGATCTTTCACATTAAGGCTTATAGAGAATGCTCCTAATTTCATGAGTTTGTTTTTTTTTATTTATGCTAATTTATTTAACTCCTTCTTTATTGAAAACAGAAAGAAAAAGCAACCGTTTACTCTTCGTTTCAAAAGTCACGGGATAACTATCGCCAGCAAGATTATAACAGATTGTCAATTGCTCGTTTTCAACTTTATAAATTGCCGTAAAATGTTTTCCTGCATTTACTCCTTGCCGGCCGTAAATGTCCATTTTGTTATCAGTATAAGTGATCACCCCTTTGTCGATACTCTCAGCGATCATCGAATAGAGACTATCATTAATCGTTAACTTCTGTTTTTCAAAAGCCAGGATGGGTAACTCTTTACCACTCATTTCTTGTTTGATAGGGATCCAGGTTCCATTTAAAACAGTTGAGTTCTTGGCCAATTTTTTTGTAGTTCCACAACTACTTCCGATAATTAACAAAAACAAGAATACTATTAATCGCATATAATTTTATTATTTATGTATTAGTAAATCTTATTGCTTACAAGAGTTTATTCAGGTACCCTGATCAAATTAATAAATTAATCAGGCAGCCGGTTTGATTTTTCTTTTTAAAATCAACGCACTAATAAGGGTTACGATTATTCCAACGGGAAGAATTTCGGTATAGGTCATTAATGCATTAAAGAAAGGATTCTTATACATCTCTGAAAAATTCGCCATCTCTTTGGTTTGTTTGGCAATTTCCATTTCACTTGCACCAGTGGATTTTAATTTTTCAATCACCTGTGCCGCATATTTTTCGCCAAAATCGGGAATAAACATATAATAATCTACCAGCCATACGATCACATAAATAGTGGAAGCGATCAACGTAATAAACAGGCCGATTTTAAATCCTTTACCAAAACTAATAGTGCCAAGATTATGTTTATCCCTGTAATTTTTTATTCCTACAAAAATAAGAGAGAAGGCAAGTAGCATGCTGGCATAGCCAAACAACATACCGTTTTCAAAGTCTCCTGTTTTATGGAAGATGGACATAGAGATTAGTATCAGGGTGGCAACAATAAGACCAGCGATCAATCCACAAACAATTACAATCTTTTTCATGTTTTAAAAATTTTGATTTGATAAAATGCAAAATTGAACCTTGCGTGGATCTTTGCCCTCATACTTTCGAGTGATTTTCGTTTTTCTTCTCCTTTTTCATACTAAAGTTGGGAGATTTAAGGTATCAGGCCCAGTCTTTTTGCTTTTTCAACAGCCTGTGTTCTTCGTTTAACCTCCATTTTTTCGAAAAGCTTTGAGGTATGTGTTTTAATGGTATTGAGTGACACAAATAATTGTGCGGCGATTTCTACATTACTCATCCCATCAGCCATCAATTGCAGCACTTCTAATTCGCGTTTGCTTAAACCCAACTTAACTAATTGCTGTTGGTTTAATGTAAAAGGATCGCTTTTATTGATATACACTTCTTTTTCTACAATTATGGTTTTCATTGCAGGCTTGATCAATTTTAGTGCGAGCCAAATTCCCAACCCTGTAAAAACAATAGCAATCGCACCTACATATACTTCCAGGGCATGGTCGAAAATAATAAATTTCAGCTCCAGCCACTTAAGCAGAAACAGCAATAGCGCCAGGCTAATACCATAAAGCACGATCATTTTATTTTTCAAAAAAAAATTTCGGATTGGCATGCTAGCGAGATTAGTGATTTTACGAAGGGTCATTCGACATTTACAAAACGGGTTCCCATTCATACATTGTTTACAAACAACTCACCTTTCAACTTATTGAGCGATTTGATTTTGGCGTTTTTTCGCTAACTGTAAATCTAGGAATTTTTATGAAATTACTTTAAATGTCAATTTTATCCTACCCATAGACAAATACAAATTAGGTTTGGCGCAACTCCGGAAGGCAAAAAAGTGTAGTAAACCATATTAAACAAATGATACTAAACTTAAGAAACCCAATTGTTAGTAGTAAATATAATTACACGTTAAACAATACAAAAAGTCCTTTTCACAAAGCTCGATTTATATAATTGCTTGGATGGCTTTTATGAATTATTTTTAGCAACTGCAACCCTTGTCCCCTCCAAACGTATATACTAATATAGAAATCCAATAAACTCAACTATAAGTCGGAAAAAACTTATTAAAGATCTATTTATATTCTATTTGCGTATTTCTAATTTTTGACCTTCCTAACGTTACATGGAGTTTTGGAAAATTTAATCACAGTTATAAAAGGTTGTTCTAAAAAAGAGCATAAGTATCAGAAGATGGTTTATGAAACCTACTATGGTTATGCATTAAAAATTGTTTTCCGTTATTTATACAGGTATGAAAAAGCCGTAGATATTACAAATGATGGATTTGTAAAACTATTCAGGCATTTTGAACGATTTATTCCTGCAGAAACACAGGAAGCTAATGAAAAAATGCTAATGGCATTTATAAAAAAGATAATGATTAATTCCTCGATTGATGAATTGAGAAAAGGGAAGATGTCGCCGGAAATTGGAGGTATTCCTGAAGAAGTATGGGGTATTACCAATAGAGCAGAGGAAGCCGATCAGCAAATATTATATAAAGATTTAGTAAAAATGATCAAAGAATTGCCCCCACAATACCGGGTGGTGTTCAATTTGTATGTAATCGACGGATTCAATCACCTTGAAATCGCCGATAAAATGAAAATTTCTGTGGGTACATCAAAATCGAGTTTATCAAGAGCCCGAACCATGCTACAAAAAAGTATACGTAAAATAGAAGATGTTCAATTATGCAGTATATAGAAAACGATATGGATGACTTGTTTAGGAAAGCAGCAGCTAATTATCCGCTAAAAACGGATAGTAATGACTGGGATAAAATTACTCCTGCTTTAATAACAGTTACTTTTTCAACTGCAAAAAAAACAAGCAGAACTATAAAATATGGTTTGCCTTTTTTATTAGCCATTCTTTCCGTCGCATTTTTTGTTTCAGTATCTATACCTGTAAAACGTGAACAATTGTCAGACATCTCCTCAAAAGCTCCTTCGCCTGTAATCAATAAGTTTAAAGAATTAATACCAGGGAATGAAAAAGTTATTAGACATAATACTATTCATAAACGTGCGAATACTTCCACTCCGTTATTTTCGGGTGCAAATGAAAGTTTGAGAAACCAACCTGTTAAATATCCAGCTCAAAAAAATTACGCACCTGCTAAACAATCAAAGAAAAAAAATAATCATTTATTCGCAGCAAATTTATTGGATGTAAAAAAATCAGAACGATCGGCTCAAGGTATGGTACCGAAACAAAAGGCAGCAGGAATAAATATCTTATTTAATAATGATCAAATTTCCAATAATTTAACATCAATAATCCGATCTGAAAAAACAAAAGCTTCACCTGAACAAACGATACCAGGTATTTCACCCAATAATTCTAATAACCAGGAAAATTCAGGTTTAATGCCCAATACAATCAATAAAAAAACCAGGCTGCTTAGGTTCTATATTGGTATTGCTACCGGTTTACAAGCCACACAGGTGAAAGCGCAAGGCTTTAACAAGCCGGGATGGAGTGTTGGTATAATAGGCGGATTACATTTCAACAAAAAATTTTCAATTGAGTCCGGTCTTTTCTATTCCAATAAAAACTATTACAGCAAGGGGAAATACTTTGATATGAAAAAAGCCGGTGGTTCTATGCCGGCAAATATGGAACTGATCAGCCTAACGGGAACCAATCGCATGTTTGAAATTCCTATTAAATTGAAATATGATTTCATACAAAGAAGTAAATCAAATTGGTTCTTCACTGCAGGCATTTCCTCTTCTTTAATTACAAAAGAAAAAAATAATTATGTAGCATTAATTAATAATACCTCACAAAATTTTACAGGAAACTATGATAATAATAAATTTTATTTTCTCAGTGCCGCTACTGTAAGTATTGGAAATGAGTTTAGCATTGGAAAAAAATTGAATGTCAGGATAGAACCCTATTTATCAATTCCACTTCGAGGGGTTGGGATTGGTTCTTTACAAATGATGACTACCGGAATCCATTTGGGTATACTAAAACACACTAAGTACAGGTATTAATTCTGCAAAACTATTTATTACAATAAAAAAATTACCGGGGTAATTGAAAGGTAGTCTTGTGCCTGCCCGTGATTAACTAACAAATAAAGGTGTTGAATTTCTCTTAAAGGCAAAAGTTATATTGATGGATTTATAAATTAAAATTTAAAAAAAACGATTATGAAACGAAGAAACAAATTATTTGCTATGGCGATGGGCCTGTTGGTTTTTACCGCATGCCAAAAAGACGATGGTTCTGAAAACGACGATCGGGATGATTCGGGTCCGGGTCATCTTTATACCATTAGCAATAACGCTAAAGGAAATACACTAATTGATTATCGCCGCTCATCGAAAGGAATTTTGAAATACGATAGTTCTTACTCAACAGGAGGGAACGGAACCGGCAGCGGATTGGGTAGCCAGGGCGCCGTTATACTGGTAGATGATGAAATCGTATTGGCCGTGAATGCGGGTAGCAATACCATTTCTTCCTTTAAGGTTACAAACCGCGGGCTCGTATTAAAGGCAACTATTAGTTCTGGCGGAGTAAAACCGGTTAGTATTACAGAACACAATCATATTGTATTTGTACTGAATGGTGGCGGTACCGATAATATTTCTGGTTTTAAACTCAGTAATGATGGAAGTTTATATCCTATACCAAACTCAACTAAACCATTAAGCGCAGTTGGTGTTGGGCCTGCACAAGTTTCATTTGTAAATAATGGAAGGGTGTTGGCGATTACAGAAAAAGCCAGTAATAAAATTATTACTTATAATGAAAGTGGTACTATGCATATGATTACTTCTTCGAATAAGACGCCGTTTGGTTTTGCTGTCGGTAAAAATGGAAAGATATTTGTTTCTGAAGCCGCTGGCGGTGCAGCAGGCGCAAGTACGCTATCCTCTTATCAAATTGAGAATAATGGAGCAATAACTCTAGTAAAAGGACCTGTAGGTGCCAATCAAAGCGCCGCCTGTTGGGTTGTTCTTACCAACAATGGTAAATTTGCTTTTGCTACAAATACAGCCAGTAACAACGTTTCAACATTCAACGTGAACAGTTCAAGTGGAACTATAAGTGTAAAAGATCCTATCTCCGCTGTTACAGGGAAAGGGCCTATCGATGCCTGTGTTAGTAATAACTCAAAATACTTTTATGTTTTGAATCCTGGATCTAATTCTATTGATGCATTTACCGTGGGTAATGATGGCAGCTTAAGTACTTTACAAACAGTAACTGGTTTCTCAGGACCGGGAGCTGGTATGGCTGTAAAATGAGACTCGTGAAAAAATATAATTCCTTTATTTCGTAATTAAACGTACTCGCTGGCTTTTTGGTTAAAGGCAATTACTATATATGTTAAACCACCCATTACAAAAAAAGGCCGCCTACAATAAAGTAAGCGGCCTTTTATAAAATCTTTTAGAACCTTTTGCAAAATCTACTAAGCTCTTTTAGCCGACACCTGGAAATTAATTTTTCCATGCAGGTCCTCGGGTCGAAACGGTTTATGTATAAAATCAGTGAACCCTTTTTGAATAAGATCTGCGTGAATATTATCATATACTGCTGCGGTAAAAGCAAGAATGGGCACATTGCTATCAACTTTCCGAATTTCTTTTAGGGCAGCGGCTCCATCCATTTCAGGCATTTCCAGGTCGATTAATAATAAATCAAAAAAACCAGGTTTAAATTTTTCCACTGCTTCACGTCCATTAACTGCTTCAGTAACCGAAATACCCCATTTTTGTAAAAATCGTTTTGCTACGGCCATATTTACCGGGTTATCTTCTGCCAGTAAAATATGTACTCCTTCGAGCGTAGAAAGTTGCAGAGCCTTTCCTTCATTAATATAAAGTTTCCTGTTTGCATTAATTGGTAACTCAATAGTAAAATGAAATGTACTACCTTTTCCTTCTTCACTCTCCAGTTTTAATTCGCTATTAAACTTATTCACTAATTTTTTAGTAATTGATAGACCTAGTCCCGTGCCTCCGTATTTACGTGTGGTATTAATGTCGGCCTGCGTAAAACTGTCGAATATTTCTTTGTATTTATTCGCCGGAATACCAATACCGGTATCTCTAACTATAAATTGAACGGTAGCGGTAGTACTCGATGCAATAATTTTTCTAACCGCCAGGGTTATACTACCTTTATGAGTAAACTTTATTGAATTCGACAATAGATTACTTAAAACCTGGTTTAGCCTTGTTTCATCGGTCATTAATTCCAGGTTAAGCCATTCGTCTATATCAGTAACAAATTTTAATTCTTTGGTGGTTATTTGTCCGGCAAATTGAGTAGCTATGCGTTGTACAAACTCTTTAATATTTACGGGTGCAGCTTCCAATTCCAATTTACCTGCTTCAATTTTATTATAGTCAAGAATGTCATTTATCAGCACCATCATGTGCTCGGATGAATACTTGAGGATATCAAGATGTTGAACCTGGCTGGGCAGGTATTCTTCCTGTAATAATAAATTGGAGGCCCCGATAATTCCGTTGAGTGGCGTTCTTAACTCATGACTCATATTCGATAAAAACCTTGTTTTTACTTTTGCGGCAGATTCTGCCTTCTCTTTAGATTTCATCAATTCAAACTCCGTCATCTTCACATTCGATATATCAAGAATACTAATTTTAATATACTTTGATTCTTTGTAATGAAAAGAGGTAACACTTACATAGGCCGGGAATGTTTTTCCCGCTTTTGTTGTAAAACTCAATTCTCCCTGCCAGTTTTGCCTGATTCCATTAACTGCCTGTTCAATTGAATTAAATTGCTTAATATGTTCTTCATCAAACCATTTTTCAATATGAGTACCTTCAATTTCGCGGTGTTCGGTTGCTTCAAACAAATCTAATGCCCGTTGGTTACAACTGGCTACAATATTAGAATGCATAAACATAATAAAAACACCGTCCAGTGAAGTATTGTAAATGGTATCACCAAATTTCTTTTCCTGGAGGATAGCTACTTCATTGTCTTTATTAACTCTCAAAATTGCATAAGAAAAAATTGTAGTTAGCATGAAGGAAACAGCCAGGTTACTATTGAACAACCGAGCATAGTGAGCTGCACTGATTATTTCAATATTATTGGTTGCCGGGCTAATAATCATTGCGAGTATGAGAGAATAAATAGTAATCGAATACACAACAATCAATTCCTTATAACTTCTGCGAATGCTAACTACAAATGTTAGAACCAGGAAATAGGGAAAGAACAATAGGTATTCCCCTGCCTGGAGACCTTCCACATAACAAATTATTATCAGGTAGAGGTTTACATTTATGATGGAGAGAATTCTGCCAACCTCCAGTTTTCCTTTAGAATTATAATAAAATGCAACTAAAAAAATATACGCCGAGGTGATATTTATAAGGGCGCTTATGTAAAGTTTATTATAGAAATAAATTACAACAGAAAAGAAATTAATTAAAAGGGCCAACACTACAAACTGGTTGAAGCGTATTATTTTTTTCCGTTGGTCTTTATTAATAAGGGCGTCATCCAAACCGGAATAAACAATATCCCTGTAAATAGCCCATACAAAATAAAATAATTTGCCTTTCATAGAGTTATTGGATAGTAAAACCTTCTTGACAATTCGCAGGTAAGGCTTTATACTAAATTCTATAACGCAAAAACAACTACAACTATTTTCTGTGAATCAGCCCCCTAAACATAACGCCTTCATTTTCAATCATAAGTTTGATAATGAATTATTAATAAGTTTATACGAGGATGATTTTCCGTATATCGAGGAAATTTTTTCAATCACGTTGAAACAATTAAAGCCTGATATTGCCATTTTAAAGGAGGCTTATGCAAGCGGAAATCTGCCCATGCTACAAAAAACAGTGCATAAGATAAAACCATCATTTGGGTTTGTTGGATTACCCCATACACAGGAATTGTGCCTGCAATTTGAAGGAAGTTGTGGCAAAGCCGGAAACACGAATGAACTAGCATCACAATATACTTTATTATGTACCCGTTTGGAGGATAGTGTGGAGTTGATAGAAACAGAACTGGCAAAACTTAAAGCATTTAATTTATAGGTTTATATGAGTATGAGTTGCGTTATTGTAGAAGATTTGCAGGTTGCTGCAGAATACACCCGAAAGTGTTGTGAAAAAAGTGGTATGCTGGAGGTAAAGGAACATTTTACCAATGTAGCAGATGCATTACATTTTTTAAATGCTACCTCGGTTGAAATTCTTTTTTTAGATGTTGAGATGCCCGGCGCCACTGGTTTCGACTTACTCGATCAGCTTTCGTATTCGCCTAAGGTAATTCTAACTACTTCCAAAGTGGAGTATGCCTACAATGCCTATGAATATCACGTTATAGATTTTCTTAAAAAACCTTTTACTTATCAACGATTTTTGGAAGCGTTGCAAAAAGCCGCCGTTAAAGAGGAAAATGATAGCACGGTAACCACGGTCGACAATCATATCTTTATTAAAAGCGACGGCAAACTTGTGCGCTTGAATAACGAGGATATTTTATTTATAGAGAGTATGGGTGATTATGTAAAATTTGTTACCTCCGATAAGAAATATATTACACACAATACCATTAAAGCACTGGAAGAAAAAGTAAATAAAAATTGCTTCATGAAAGTGCATCGCTCCTATATTATTAACCTTACCAAAATCGGGAATATACGAGAGAATGATCTTTTTATTAATGGGATAGAAATACCTATAAGCAAAGCACATAAACAGGACGTATTGAGAAGGCTCAATATCATCTAATTCCATTAACCGGAATTTCTGTCCATTCAACGGAAAATTCACTCCAATAATCTAATAAACTTCTTCTCCAGGTTTTTGCAATGCATCTTTGTATTGTAAAGCATCTTTATCCTTATTCGAAAAACGACCTTGTATCTAATATCTTAACAACTAAATATAGCGACGGTAAAAACTGGAAATGACCAACTCATTGAGATCCGTACCCTAAAACATGAGTAGACCGTTTAAACTCATAATGCATCTTCTGGATTTCAATAATTTAGGACCGGGCCAAAAGCCCGGTTTTACTTTTTTTATTAAGTTCCTAATAACCAGTGGAGACCAGGCTTGGAGCAACAGAAAGGTTCTAATGATCGAAACATTTTGGCCAAAAATCGAAGACTAATAGCCAAACTCCGAAAAACTTATGACCTGTAAAAAACAAAAGCAATCTTTGTATTGTCATCCTGCTGATCCTTTGAAAACCGAATCTGATACTATACAAAAACCAAGATCGTTCCATAGTTGTTGAGCCCTTTAAAAGTATCCAATATCCAGGAAAAGTCAGTTGAGTTACCCTTTCCAAATCCCTTGAAAACGCCGCCACACTATCCAATCCATTGAAAAAAACCAATTAAATTTCCTCGAGAAAAACCATCGTC
This sequence comes from Chitinophagaceae bacterium, assembly GCA_046153465.1. GTDB lineage: Bacteria > Bacteroidota > Bacteroidia > Chitinophagales > Chitinophagaceae > Endoryza. The sequence goes on along the minus strand of JBJXDV010000389.1, from coordinate 3,933 downwards.
CAATCCGTTGAAACCATCCATCCGATCCAATGTTTTGTTTGAAAGGCCATTAAAAAAATCTGTGCCTATTGACAAAAAATTACTTTTAGAAGACGACCCGAAAAGATGAATTTTAAGCTCTGCTTTACAGTGGGGCTTTTTCTTTGATCAACAATAAAAGGAGCAGAAATCTCTTCCTGCTCCTTTGTAACGGGTTGTTTTTACCAACCTGGTTATCCGTCCTAATTTTTTGCTACATCAAATTTTCGGAAGATCGAACGCACTCCGTTTTGTATTTCTTTGCGGGTTAAATTCGTGTTTCCTACCTCGTTAGTTGTCCACCCCTGCCAAACCATTTTATCGGTTTTAACATCAATGATGGAAACGGTAATGGTGCCTTCTCTGGTTTTATAAGCCTCCCGATCATATCCTATAAACTGAGAAGGATAAAACAATGTTCCATACCGGCGCGTATAAGGATTGAAATACAATCTTGAAAAGGGTTGTGAATAGACCGGATTATTTTTTTCTTTGACTGTTTTTTCAACCAACATATCATATCCAATCAATACATCCGGATTAGTTTTCACTTCCTGCCATCCTTCTTTCTTCAATTCTTCGCGCAATGCCATTTTTATGTTTTGTTCAGCCAAATCATTGATTCGGTTCTTTGCTGATTCCTGATCCATCCATGAAAACGTTTTAAACCGGGTAAAATCGGTGGACCGGTCTTTTTCTATATGTGTGGTGGGAGAACAGGACATTAAAAATAATAACCCGATGGTAACTAAAGACCCGACATTAACTGTTGTCTTTTTCATATTTCACTGTTTTAAGTTTGTTACTGCGTATCTGACTTATAAACGGTAAATAATGTAAAAGGCTTACTAAAGAGATGCAAAAGTTAAGTGAAGGAAATGCAAAAAAATGTTGGGCCTTAGGCTGTCCACCAAAACAAAGGTTATTGAGTCATTGACATGAACCATTTTATTAGTGATTAACATTTGTATTTGCTCAAGCCAATCCTGTTTCGAAATGCATTTCGGGTATGGTGATATCGGCAAATCCCTTTTTATACAACCGCTGCTGAAATTGTTGCTGCACTTCATACTCACCATGAACAAGAAATAGCGTTTTTACTTGCTTCGGATCCTGGCATGCTAGAAATTGACACAAATCTTCATAATCTCCGTGTGCACTCATACTTCGAATCGCTGCAATTTCCGCATGCACTTCGTGCAACACGCCATAAATTTTAACTTCTTTAACGCCATCCATTAAGCGCCCTCCCAAGGATCGTGGCTCACAATAACCGGTCAGCAAAATGGTATTCCGGGTATTTTCTATATTGTTGCTGATATGATGTTTTACCCTTCCGGCATCTGCCATTCCGCTTGCTGAAATAATTACGCAAGGCTCATTTCTAAAATTGAGCAATTTAGATTGATCAACTGTTTTTACATATTTTAATCCCTTAAATGCAAAAGGATCATTATCTGTTTGCATTACCTTTTGTATACTCTTATTAAAATATTCGGGGAAACGTTTTACCACCTCTGTTGCTTCAACACTTAAAGGGCTATCTACAAAATAATCCAGTGGCGGTAGCCTTCGTTCCTGTTCCAATTGATTTAACGCAAACAACAATTCCTGGGTACGCCCCACGCTAAATGCAGGCATTATCAGTTTGCCCTTTTTCTTCAAACATGTTTTTTCAATCCAACCAAGCAATTGATCGGGCGTGGTGGTATTATCGTCATGAAGACTATTTCCATAAGTAGATTCAAGAAGAATATAATCTGCCTGCGGAAAAATATCTGGTGATTTAAGAATAACATCCCGATAACGGCCAACATCTCCGCTAAAAGTAATTCGCGTGGTTTTTCCATTCTCCATAACTTTTAAATGAACTGCTGCACTACCAATAATATGGCCTGCATCGGTGAACAACAATTCCAGGTCATCATCTACCTTTACCCATTGACCATATTGTACCGATTGCAGATGGCTTAGTGCCGCTTTTGCATCTTCTATGGTATATAACGGTTTTAAGTAGGGTACCCCATCTGCGGCACGCCGTTTGTTTTCATATTTAACATCGTCTTCCTGAATTTCTGCCGAATCTTCCAGTAAAATGGAGGCAAGATCCTTGGTCGCAGGTGTACAAAAAATTTTACCCCGAAAACCATCTTTCACTAATTTTGGGATAAGCCCACTATGATCTATATGCGCATGTGATAAAATAAGATGGGATACTTCGGATGGTTCAAACCCCCAGTTTCGATTAAGCGTTTCGGTATCTTTTCCCATACCCTGAAACATACCACAATCGAGTAAAAATTTTTTTCCGTTGGCTAATGATAATAAATGTTTTGAGCCGGTTACTGTGCGTGCTGCACCGTGAAATGCAATTTTCATAATTTTCTATATTTTTCCTAAATCGTAATTTTAATTAAGTCTTAGTTTGCTTCGCCTTAAATGACCAGGTAAATAAAAACTCTGCAACTATTTCGCCTGCTTCGTTGGCTCCAATTGTTTTTACAGAAATCAACTTACCTTCTCCGGTAGCAATAGCGGCTTCAATGGTTTCCCTGATCTGCTGCCCCGCTTCACAGGTAAAATAAGTTTTACCAATTGCTTTCTTAAAATAATTGGCCTCCATTTTAACCACCAGCATAGAAATCGATGGTTTTCGTTTATAGATATGCGATAATCCCAAAGCTCCTGTACTTAATTCAGCAGCCATGGCAAGGCTTGCAAAATAAGTAGATTTAAAAGGGTTTTGGGTTAGCCATTTGTAAGGAACACTGGTAGTACATTTGCTTTCATCAATTGACCGAATACGAACTCCGGAAAAAAAAGCGGCAGGAAGTTTATAAAATAGAAACATCCGGAACTTAACCGGATGTTTTAATAACTTAATAAATTCATTGGAAGAATTGCTCATACTCAATAGTTCTTATATTGAATTGGGTCCAATGCTTTAGGGTTCCAGCTTTCGAAAAATTCCAATATCTTTTCTTTACTATAACTTTTGTCTTGCTCTAAGTAAGAAGAGTTTTGAGTATGTATTCTTTTTCCTTCTCCATCGAGAATTATAAAAACCGGAAATCCAAAGCGCTGCGGATACCCGAATTTAGCCAGCAACTCCTTATTCATATTTTCTTTGCTGTAATTGAGATGGTATACAACATATCCTGCTTTACTGGAGGAATCCAATTGCTTGTCATTATTTACAAAATCATAAAAACGTGCGCACCAAACGCACCAATTGCCTCCAATTTGAATCATTACATGTTTTCCACTTGCTTTTGCTTCTTTAATAACGTTGCTCAACGCTACGGATGCATCCTCATCGGGTTTGTAAAGATTGAATTTCTTCATATCCTGTGCAACGGCAGTAAATAAACTACCTAAGAAAAAACAACAAATAAGGAAATATTTCATGATTTATTTTTTATCTATTTCTACGATACAAGCTACCACTTTATTAGCATCTCCTTCTGCACTAAACTGCATAACGCCTTTGCTGCTATTTTGGAATCGAACATTACTAATCAGGCTACCACCCAGCGCAGCATTTAAGCGCTGGCCATAATCCTGCTGCGGATTTTTACTGATTTGCTGATTGAGTGCATACCAGTCGAGCGGTTGTTTACTAATTACAACAGCTATCATATCCCTCGTTCCAATACTATCTGCCGTCATGCTTTTATCTTTGGGAAATAAGCGATACCCCGTTATTCCGCAAAAAGGAGAATACTTTGTTTTTGTTGGATCTTCTTTCTGTGGATATGGGAAAAGCGTATAGCTGGTACCGTCTGTTTCTTTTCCAAAAACATAGGTATAACATTCAGTAGAATTTTTTACTTCCATTTTAAACCGAACGCCTTTAGCAATTGGGGCAGTCGTTTCAAATAAATTATTGCCAGCAGAACGAAGTGGGATATATAC
>JBJXDV010000388.1:0-9347 GCA_046153465.1 Chitinophagaceae bacterium | reverse complement strand
AAAAGCACCGGTATTAACTATTTTATTTGTTGTGATTGCGCTTGCAAATATTGCATTGCCGTTGACGAATGCATTCATTGGGGAGTTTCTCATGTTTACCGGTGTGTTTACTTCTAACGTATCGAAGTTTAATTATATTTATGCGGCTGTCGCCGGAGTCAGTATTATTTTGTCAGCGATCTATACCTTAAACATGATTCAAAAAGTATTTTACGGTAAAACAAATGCGCTAACAAACGAGGGTACCGATATTAAATGGAATGAAAAATTGATACTGGCTACAGTGGTTGTGCTTATCATAGTATTTGGAGTATATCCTGCACCAATGCTCGAATTAACACAGTCAACGGTTGATGCTTTGCTAAGCCGAATGAGTACAAAACATCCAAATTAAATGAGTTTTATAAGGAATTTATGAATGCAATAGTATTTTCGGCCATATGGGGAGTAGTGATGATGTTCACTGGTTTGTTTGTTAAGAACAATAAACGGGTACGTTATACTGCCATCGCAGGCCTTGTTATTTTATTGCTTCTTAATTTACTTGAAATGCGTGGTGTGAGATTATTTGATATTGATGTGAAGAGAATGCTTTCTTTTGAGAGTTTTGGGCTGCTTTTTAATTCCATTGCCTTTTCCTGTACCTTAATTTATTTTGTTTTATCGGGCAGGGATATTGAACAGGTAGGACTGCATGTTGCCGAGTATTTTGCACTTCTCTTTTTTATACTCTGTGGGGTTAGTATTGCTTCTTCTTTTAATACACTTTTAATGTTATTCCTTGGCATAGAAATTATTTCTATACCACTATATATTTTAACTGGAAGCGATAAACGAAACCTTAAGAGTAATGAAGCTTCTTTAAAATATTTTTTAATGGGCGCCTTTTCTACTGGCTTAATGCTGATGGGAATTGCGCTTATTTATGGAGCTAAAGGTAGTTTTGTTATGGAAGAAATTGCTTTGGGAAGTACTGTACTAACGCCTATGCTTAGTGCTGGCTTGTTATTGCTGCTTTTTTCAATGGCTTTTAAAGTTTCGGCAGCTCCCTTTCATTTCTGGAATCCAGATGTGTACGACGGAGCTCCCACGGTGTTCACTTCTTTCATGGCCACTATTGTTAAAGCCACTGCCTTTATTGCTTTTTTACGATTGTTTGAAGGCAGTTTTGGCGATATGCAATTTCAATGGCAATTACCAGTTGCAATAATTACTGCAGCTACTTTAGTAATTGGAAATATCACGGCTGTTTTTCAGCAGAGCGTAAAACGGATGCTCGCTTATTCAAGTATCGCCCAGGCAGGTTTTATGATGCTTGCTCTTGTGGCATTAAATGGAAGGGCTAAAGAAGGTTTAATCTTTTATGCTACCGCCTACAGTCTTGCTACGATAGGTGTTTTTGCTGTATTATTAAAAATGAAGGATTATACGTTTGAAGGCTTTAATGGCTTAGGAAAACGCGAACCGATACTCGCTTTGGCAAATACCATTTTTCTTTTTTCTCTTGCCGGTATCCCGGCTACTGCCGGCTTTTTGGGTAAATTTTATATGTTGTCGGCAACTATAGCGAATGGTAAGGTATTGTGGTTGGTTATCCTTGCTATATGCTGTGCTGCAATTAGTGTATACTATTATTTTCGGGTTATACAGGCGATGTATTTTAAAGAAGGTGATGGGGAACTCGCGTTAGCAACTACTCCTGTATTTAAGGTTACGCTCCTGCTTCTGGCATTGGCACTTCTCATTCTTGGTTTGTTTCCTAAATTATTGCTGGATAATTTGTACAATCCTATTTACTAAGTACCTCTGCATTCAATAACTTACCATTCATAAAATCTCCGGGTCTGGCTAAGAACCAGATTACTTATCTTAGCAATACAATGGCATACGGCGATACTTTTACATTAGCGGTTCGTACTGTTCGGGGCAATAAACTCAGAACAGCGTTAACAGTGGCAATTATTGCTTTTGGTATAATGGCATTGGTAGGCATCAATACAGCAATCGAGGCAATCAAGCAAAAATTTACGGAGAGTTTTTCTTCGATGGGGGCCAATGGGTTCACCATTCGGTATAGAGAACCTCGTTTTTTCGGTGGGGGTAATGATGATATTAAAAAGGAAAAAAAAGGACAGAGAAAGGAAAAAAAATCGAATATGGGTAAGCCCATCACTTTAATTCAGGCTGAAACATTTAAGCAGAATTATGATTTTCCTGCACATGTTTGTTTAAATATGTTTGGTGTTCGCGATGGAATTGTTTCGTTTGAGAGCAAGAGATCCAACCCAACCGTACGGGTAATCGGAAGTGATGAAAATTTTGTAGATCAGAATGGATTTACGCTGGCATTTGGCCGTAATCTTACCGTATTAGATGTAGAAAGTGGTCGCAATGTTTGTCTGATCGGGAAGGATATTGTCACTAAATTTTTTGGAGAAAATCTTGAGTTGCCTCTCGAAAAAGTTATTATGATCAATAATATTCCTTTTCGGGTAATTGGAACCTTGAAACCAAAAGGATCAACACTGGGAATGAGTTGGGATAATACGGTCATTACTTCCTATAATAATGTTCGTCGCTATTTTAATTCCAATCCGAATGCCTCATTTTCTATTCAAATAAAAGTGAATGATCTTAAAATGATGGATGGCGCCATTGGGCAGGCATCTGGAACATTTCGTCCGATACGTAAGCTGTCTACAATAGAAAGCGATAATTTCGCCATTGACAAAAGTGATAGTTTTGTAGAATTGTTACTGAGAAATTTGAGCCTGATCACTGTTGCAGCCATAGTTATTGGAATTATCACTTTGTTGGGTGCAGCAGTGGGATTAATGAATATCATGTTGGTTTCAGTTACAGAGCGTACCAAAGAAATAGGATTGATTAAAGCGATTGGTGGTAAGAAGGCAAGCGTCCGCAATCAATTTTTAAACGAAGCGATTATCATAAGTTTATTAGGGGCCGCCATTGGTATTTTTCTTGGAATCGTTTTAGGAAATGTGGTAGGTCTTTTATTAGCAACAAGCTTTATCATTCCATGGGGTTGGATCGTTGCTGGAATTATTATTTGTTCAGCAACCGGATTACTTGCGGGTTTGTATCCGGCAATCAAGGCGTCCAGGTTAAATCCCATCGAAGCATTGAGGTATGAGTAAAAGAATCTTCTAATAAAGGGCTCACTAAAAAAAATTGAATCATAGTGCCTTTTGCATGAAGTGGAAAATTAGTTATTCGTAATTAAAAATATATTTCTCATTCTGTATTCTCTATTCTGTATTCTCTCTCCTCTCCTCTCCTCTAAAAAATGAAAGCGACCCATTACTGAATCGCTTTATCTTTTAAAGTAAGATTGTCTCTTTATCTGGGATTCAATATCTTTTCAATACGTTCATTCAGATCCTGTAAATGCATCTTGCTCATCCTATCTGTATAAAGTGGAATCGCTGCTGCAATTTCTGCTTTTAATGCCCGCAAAGTTCCTTTCGAAACAGAAAGTATATCAGATTTCTTTGGATCAATTGCCGGACCAAAGTTTATGGTAATACCTCCACCTATTGATGGGGTGGCAGGAGGCGAAACAATAGTACCTAATCTTTCAACAAAAGATTTTTGAAGATTGCGACGGTAGTTATCAATGGGTTTTCTTGTTGGTAATTCACTCCAGATTCCTTTTTTAAGATCTTGCATAAATTCATCCAGTTGGTAGGCATTGGCATCACGGTTTGCTGAAGATACCAGGCGCTGTAGGCGCGCCGTATTAAACAAACCACCAAGGAATTGATCCTGCAACTGACTCACGCGGTCGCTTGTAGGAGAGGTAACTCTTTCCAAAATACTTTTATCCAATAACCAGGTGGGTGTTTCAAATAATTGTTTTTGTAAAAAAGCCATTGCTTCTTTCTGTTGTACTTTCGGAACAACTGAATATACACCACCATCTTGTTCGGTCGTTTTATAATCGGTATAAATCCCACCAATATTAGTAAGTACATGCCCGTTGTAACGGGAAAACTGTCCAATTACTTCATTATAAATTTCAGTAAGTGTTTCGTAGTTTTCTCCTTTTTCGTTTACCCATCCCTGTAGTTTAGGAACGATCCATTTTAAATTTTTGATTCCATATTCCCCTGCCTTCATATTATTATCTCCCAGGCATTCCGTTTGAGCACGTGGGTCCATTCCATCCTGCTGTAAAAATCGAAGCCTGTTATTTCCAAAACGAGTTTTTACCCACTCGTTTAAAATTTCTTTTTCCTGTGCTTCTGTTTTATCAAGAATAGGTTTGTAACCCCATTCAATGGACCATAAATCATAGTCACCAATACGAGGGTAAAGACCAGCCGGGGAAATATTATCTTCCGGTTGAGCTACATAGTTAAAGCGTGCATAATCCATAATCGAGGGGGTATGCCCGTTTGCCTCTACCCAGGCTTTATCACGTAATTTTTCTACCGGAACAGACGAAGAAGACCCCATGTTGTGCGGCAATCCAAGTGTATGACCTACTTCATGTGAAGAAACAAAACGAATCAATTGCCCCATCAATGCATCATCAAAATGTGCTTTACGCGCATTTGGATCGCTGGGCGATGCTTGAATTAAATACCAATTGCGCAGAAGCCTCATAACATTATGATACCAATTAATATGCGATTCCAGAATTTCTCCGCTACGAGGATCACCTACATGTGGGCCGCTTGCATTAGGAATATCGGAAGGCTTATATACAATGGCCGAATAACGTGCATCTTCAAGTGTCCAGGTACTATCCTCTGCTTTTGTGGGGGCTCTTTTGCCTACGATTGCGTTTTTAAAGCCCGCTTTTTCAAAAGCTTTTTGCCAGTCGCTCACTCCCTGAATAAGAAAAGGCACCCATTTTTCCGGGGTAGCCGGATCAATATAATAAACAATTTGTTTTTTTGGTTCTACCAATTCACCCCGTTTGAATTTTTCAATATCCTCTTCTTTTGGCTCTAGCTTCCAACGGGTAATAATACTAATATCTTTCACTCCCTGGGGGTCTGCATCAAAATCAGTGTATTCAGTAGTAAAATAGGCTACCCGATCATCATAAAATCGAGGGCGCATGGGTATTTTGGGTAGCAACACAATTGAACTGTTTAACTCAAAAGTTGCATTACCGGTAGGACCTGCGGGGGGAAATCCTGGTACAAGAGATGGGGGTGCACTCTTGCCATAAGTCTTTACTGTTTTTATTTCAGTATTGATGGGGTAGGACTTTACATCTAATATATAAGACTTATCGGCCTGTAATCCGCCGATACGTAAAAAGGTCTTAAAGAATGGCGCAAAAAACAAGATTTCATTATCGCCGCTAATATAATCGGTTAAATCAATTACAGAACCCGTACTATCTTTCGAAAAGGCCTTAATATCAAATGCGGCGGCAATTGGTTGAATGTTGGAATTTTGAACCGTTTTATACATCGGTTTTGTTGAGTCCTTTGCATAAACAGAGAAAGATATATTTCGCAGAAAGATTTTATTATTGGGTCCTTTTTCAAAACGAATAACATTTTCACTGATATCATCACCGGCAAAACCAAAAAAACCAGCACGGGTATCAATAGGAGCTTTTGAAATACGGTTTACAATAAGCAGATCTCGCCCTAAAAGGGAATCGCCCATTTCAAAAAACCATTTATCTTCTACTTTATGAACCCAAAACAAACCTTTGCGTGTTTGCGCCTTATCGGTAATAACGTCTTTATAAGGTTTCGGGCCGGGTTTTGGTGCCGCAGCGGGAGGAACTGCAGGACCTCCCGTTGCTCCATTACCAGTGGGAGGTTGAGCTGGCCTTTGTGAGATCGCCATCCTACTGCTCAATGTAATAATGGTTATTAATAGAAGAAATTTAAAAAAGTAGCGGGGTTTAAACATGCGTAAAAAATTTAGGATTGAAGATAAGGAAAAGCAGTTCACTTATTTTGAAACGAATACACCAATGGTAAAAAGAGCTATACAGACAATTGTTAGTATATAATGATGTCTATAAAAGAGAGTTCATATTTCAGCCATTTCCCTTATTTTTAGCGCATGCTTTTTTATGAATTTCCTTATCTTGTGAATCTCTTTTAAAATAATATCCGTTATTTCGATGTTGTAAATTTTTTTTTCAGTAGAATTGCGAACGATTAATTTTTTCAAACGTACTTAACATTCTCAAACACTAAAAACAAACAATCATGGCTGAGACAAAACCAACTGCAACTGCTTCTAAGAGTGGTACCTCTGTTCAACCTAAAAAGAAAAGTAATGCAATTTCATGGATTGCCCCTGTAGTATGTATTATCACAGGTTATGTGATTTGGCGATTTATTTTGGGTAGCGATTCAAATTTTAAAGCACCCGATGCCTCAGGTGGTTTCTGGCCAAAGCATAAAGGTCCAATTGGTTTGGGCGCTATGTATGAGGGTGGAATAATAGTTCCAATATTGATTGGTACTTTCCTTACCATGCTTACGTTTGTAATCGAGCGTTTTCTCAGTATCGGGAGAGCTACCGGAAAAGGAAACAATGCTGAATTTATCAGAAAGGTTCAATATCACCTGGCTAATAAAAACGTAGATGCAGCACTTAGCGAGTGCGACAAACAACAGGGTTCTGTTGGAAATGTAATGAAAGCTGGTTTACGTAAATATAAGGAGTCAATTACTTCTACCGAACTATCAACAGATCAGAAATTGATTTCTATTCAGAAAGAAGTAGAAGAAGCCACTTCGTTGGAATTGCCGATGCTTGAAAAGAACCTGGTATTTCTTTCTACCATCGCTTCTGTAGCTACCCTGCTTGGATTGTTGGGAACGGTGCTGGGTATGATTACAGCCTTCAGTGCCCTTGGTTCTGGTGGTGGAGGTGGTGCTGCTGCTGAACAATTATCACAAGGTATCTCTGAGGCTCTTTATAATACAGCGCTTGGAATTGGCACATCGGCATTTGCCATTATTTTTTATAACATATTTACTACAAAAATTGATTCAATTACCTATGGTATTGATGAAAGTGGATTTACTTTAACACAAAGCTTTGCTTCCCTGTATAAATAATTTGTGGAAACATTAGTTTTTGGAATCTAAAAGTGAAAACAATTAAATGAATTTGTTATGCCAAGAGTAAAAATGCCAAGGAAGAGTACGTCGATTGACATGACGGCCATGTGTGATGTGGCTTTCCTGTTATTGTCGTTCTTTATCCTTGCTACTAAATTTAAACCTCCCGAAGCTTTAACGGTGGCTACTCCTAATTCCGTTTCTTCCAAAGCCGCCCCTGAGAAGGATGTGGTATTAATTACTATTGATAAAGACGGGAAAGTCTATTTTTCTATGTCTGACCGGGCTAAAAAACTGGAGGCACTTGATGTAATCGCTAAATCAAAAAATATCCAGTTTACTGAGGAAGAAAAGAAAGCATTTGCCAAAGAAAGTTCTTTTGTAGGAGTACCATTCGGCAGTCTTAAATCCTATTTCTCTAAATCCGAGGATGAATTAAAGACCCTGACCATTCCCGGTATACCCGTATTGGATAGCGCCGATAATCAATTAAATGATTGGTTAAATGCTGCACTGGTTGCTTACTCCGGCGATAAAATGAACCTATTGGTAAAAGGAGATAATAATTCAAAATATCCCTCCTTTAAAAGCGTAATTGCAGCGTTTAAAAAGAATGAGCAATTTAAATTTCAGATGATTACTAATCCGGAAGGCGTTCCGGAGGGTTCAGAATTATACAAGAGAAACCTGGAAGAAATGAAAGGCGGACCAAAGAAAACTGAATAAAAGAATTTGAATTATTAAAAATTAAAAAAAGATACTATGGCAGAAATGGATACCTCAGGTGGGGGACATAAAAAAGGGCCGGGCGTCAAAAAAGCCAAAAAGCTTTCTACGCGGGTTGATCTTACCCCCATGGTTGATCTTGGATTCCTGCTAATCACGTTCTTTGTATTTACAACTACAATGAGCCAGCCAACGGCGATGCGGTTGTTTCTACCAAAAGATACGGATAAACCGGAAGAGCAAAATAAGATTAAAGCGTCTGGTGCTTTAACAATATTACTGGGAAAAAACGATGTCGTTTATTATTACGAAGGTGAATTGTTACCTGATGCTTCAAATTTTAAAACCTCTAATTTTAAGGACATACGGGATATAATTTTGAATAAGAAGAAATCAACTGATCCAAAAGATTTTGTGGTGGTTATTAAGCCAGATAATGAATCTACCTATAAAAATGCTGTAGATGCATTAGATGAAATTGCAATTAACGACGTAAAGCGATATGCAATGGTTGAAATTAGTGAAGTGGAAGTCGGACTTATAAAAGCAACAGAAGGTAGTAAGTAATCTCGAAAATAATAGGAAACATTGTTATGGAAACAGGTGCTGATAGCATCTAAATAAAAACAATTATCATGTTAGACGTAAGTAAAATACTAAGCGCTGATATACTTGACATTATTTTTGATGGCCGGAATAAAGAATATGGAGCTTATGATCTGCGAAAAACCTACAATAAGCGGCTTCGAACTGCATTGTTGGCCATGGCGGCTTTCTGCCTCCTTCTTATCGGCGGATATTTCCTTTCAGATGTTATCTCTAAAAATGCAAAGAAGGATGCCGTTGTAAATGACGTTCAATTAGAGGATCTTAAACAGGAAGAGAAAAAGAATGAACCGCCACCGATTCCTCCACCAAAACCACCAGATCCTCCAAAAGTGGAAATGGCTAAGTTTACGCCTCCTAAAATTGTGAAGGATGAGGAAGTAAAAGAAGATGAAAAGCCTCCTGAAGTGGAAAAATTAGAAGATACTAAGATTGGTAATGTTAATCAGGAAGGTATTAAAGACGAGGGAATTGTTGCACCGCCTGTAGATGATGGCAAAGGTGTAGTAGAAGCGCCTAAAAAAGATGAAGAAGATTACGATAAAACTTTTACTAAGGTGGAAATCGAATCTGAATATCCGGGTGGTAACTCAGCATGGGCCAGATATTTAAATAAAAGTTTGAAATATCCACAAGATGCAGTAGACAATGAAATACAAGGTACTATTGTTGTTCAGTTTATTGTTGACAAAGAAGGTAATGTGAGTGATGTGGAAGCCGTAAGTGGTGCGCAGGAGTTACGTGATGAAGCAGTACGCGTAATTAAGAAAAGTGGTAAATGGACACCTGCCGTACAAAACGGTCGTCAGGTAAAATCATATAAAAAGCAACCCATCGTTTTCAAACTTGAAACCGAAGGTTAATAATGATCGTTGTTGAATGTAAAAAGTCCCTCCGTATGCGGAGGGACTTTTATTTTTGCATGCGGATGATCTTTAAGCG
>JBJXDV010000387.1:0-6379 GCA_046153465.1 Chitinophagaceae bacterium | reverse complement strand
ATGATGTGAACGTTACTCAATACAGGCAAGTGCAGTATTATAGTCATGTGATTCACCTCGTAAGCGAAGTGACTGGTAAAGTAAGAAAGGGCAGCAACCCTTTTGAATTGATGGCCAAAACTTTTCCGGCTGGTACCTTAAGTGGTGCACCTAAAATAAAAGCAATGCAAATAATTGATTCAATTGAATCATCTGCCCGCAGTAATTATGGAGGTGCTATCGGTTTTATGGGCTTTGATGGAAGTTGCAATCATGCAATAATGATTCGCACCTTCCTCAGTAAAAACAATACGCTTATATATCAGGCAGGTGCAGGTGTAGTTGCAGCAAGTAATCCTGCAAGTGAATTACAAGAAGTAAATAACAAACTTGGTGCGCTCAAAAAAGCAATAGAAGCGGCAGCATTGATCGATTGATACGTTTACGAAAACGTTTCCTTTCAGCAGCGTTGCCATTAAATGCAAAAAATATGAATGATGAAGATACTGGTATTTGATAATTACGATTCGTTTACTTATAATCTTGTTCACCTGGTGGAAAAGATTATTCATGGAAAAGTAGACGTTTACCGTAACGATAAAATTTCCCTCGAGAAAGTAAAAGAATATGATAAAATAATTTTATCGCCGGGTCCCGGTATTCCTGTAGAAGCCGGATTATTATTACCATTGATAAAAGAGTATGCACCTACAAAAAGTATATTGGGTGTTTGCCTGGGACATCAGGCTATCGGGCAATCCTTTGGCGGAACCCTCGTCAATTTAACGTCAGTGTATCACGGTGTAGCTACCCCCATAAGAGTAGGTAGATGGAATGCAGGAGATGTTTCAAAGAAATCATTAGTTGCCATCCCTGAGCCAAATTCTAAAAATATTTCTGGAATTAATAATTTGTTTGAGGGAATTTCAACGGAATTTGAAGCTGGCCGTTACCATTCGTGGGTAGTATCAACGGAAAATTTTCCCGCTGATCTTGAAATTACCGCAGAAGATGAAAATGGATACATCATGGCACTGCAACATAAAACATTTAATGTACAGGGGGTGCAATTTCACCCGGAAAGTATATTAACACCCTTGGGTGAAACAATTATGAAGAATTGGTTAAAGCAATAATAGGTGCAACCGGGATAAGCAGATACGATCTCGTCAATTCGTTGTTCTGCGGTCAATATAAACTATATATGAAAAAGATACTTCAACGCTTATTCGAACATAAAACGCTTTCCCGGGAACAGGCTAAGGAAGTGTTGTTGAATATAGGCAAGGGTTTGTACAACGAACATGAAATCACGTCTTTTATGACTGTGTACCTGATGCGAAGTATTACAATTGAGGAGCTGCAGGGTTTCAGGGATGCTTTAATGGAATTATGTGTTGCGGTTAATTTGGATGGCATGGAGGTGATGGATATTGTAGGTACGGGCGGAGATGGTAAGAACACCTTTAATATTTCTACGCTTGCTTGTTTTATTGTAGCTGGTGCCGGACAAAAATGTGCCAAGCATGGTAACTATGGAGCATCATCTATCAGCGGTGCTTCCAATGTTATGGAACAACTGGGATACAAGTTTAAAAATGATATTGGCCGTTTGAAAAAAGAATTGGAGGAATCGAATTGTTGTTTTTTGCACGCACCGTTGTTTCATCCTGCATTAAAAACAGTGGGGCCTATTCGAAAAAACCTTGGCGTTCGTACATTTTTTAATATGTTGGGGCCGCTGGTAAATCCTGCTATTCCTGCATTTCAACTGGTAGGTGTTTATAATCTTGAGATGGCAAGAATTTATAATTACCTGTTGCAACAAACGGGGAAAGCGTTTACCATCATTCATAGTCTGGATGGCTATGATGAAATATCACTTACCAACGATACAAAGGTTATTACCAATAAAGGGGAACGTGTTATGACTCCTGAGCAGTTGGGCAAACGTTCGGTAACAGCTTCGGATATATATGGTGGCAATAGCGTTGAAGATGCAGCGAAGATATTTGCTACAATTATTAAAGGAGAAGGAACATGGGCTCAAAATGCAGTGGTATTGGCAAATGCAGCCATGGCACTTCAATGCACGGGTGCTTATTCAAATTATGAAGAAGCCTATGCCGCTGCTATTGAAAGTTTGGAAAGTGGCAAAGCGAATAGATCATTACAAAAATTAATTTCTTTGCAATGAGTACCATTTTAGAAAAAATTATTGCTGCTAAGAGAAAAGAGATTGAGGAATTTAAACCGCTCAGTCCGATCGCACGTTTTGAAACGGATGGATTTTTTTGGAATTTCTCTAATCGCTCGTTGAAAAAAAGTCTATTATCGGAAGATAGCACAGGCATAATTGCAGAATTCAAAAGAAAAAGCCCCAGCAAGGGTTGGTTTGTAAAGCAGGAAACGGAAGTAGAATCAGTGGTGGTTCCCTATAATCAATTTGGCGCAGCCGCAATTTCGGTACTTACCGATACTCCTTTTTTTGGGGGAGATTTGGACGACCTTATACAAACAAAAGTTATTTCAGATGTACCCGTATTGCGAAAAGATTTTATGATTGATCCCTGGCAGATTGCAGAAGCGAAAGCGTTTGGCGCAGATGTGATTCTATTGATCGCAGCCTGTTTAACGCCTTTAGAAGTAAAACAAATGGCCGCCTATGCAAACAGTATTGGATTAGAAGTGTTGTTAGAATTGCATGATGAGACGGAGCTTGAGCATATTTGTGACGAAACAAGCATTATCGGTATTAATAACCGAAACCTTAAAAATTTTGAAGTAGACATTGAACGAAGTTTACGGATGGCGGAGAAAATACCCGGGGATAAGATAAAAGTTGCTGAAAGTGGTATCAACAGTGTAGCGAACATCCGGTTATTTAAAGAAAATGGATTTAAAGGATTCTTAATTGGTGAAAACTTCATGAAAAAACCGGATCCTGGAAAAGCTTTCGAAAATTTTATAATTGAATTGGGATATTTTAAAAACACAAACCTGGGTAAATGAATTGAATTTGGTGGAAGATTTTTCACTTGCCGGGGATTAATCTCCCAGGAAAATGTAACAACGATTGCTGTGCCATCCTATTTAATCTTTAAAACCCACCAACAGTATGCGAATTAAAGTATGTGGCATGACACAGGCAGAACAAGTACAACAGTTAGCTCCAATCGGTATATCCTTTGCCGGTTTTATTTTCTATCCAAAAAGTCCGCGTTATGTATTCAAGCACATGACAACTACGGAAATCCGGAAAGAGAATAGTATTAATAAAGTGGGCGTATTTGTAAACTCTACCGTTGAAGAAGTATTATATATGGTAGAGGAATGCAGGCTGCAGATGGTTCAGTTGCATGGAGATGAGAGCCCGAAATTTTGTGAAAAAATCGCCGACTATGTTTCTGTCGTAAAAGCATTTCGGCTAAGCGAGAATGATAGTGTGGAGTGGATGATCAGACCCTATATGGATGTGTGCGATATGTTTATGTTTGATACGATGGGCGTTGGATATGGAGGTACCGGAAAAAAGTTTGACTGGAGTATCTTAAAGAAAGAATTAATTGGTAAACCTTTTTTTCTAAGTGGCGGTATTGAACCGGGCGACGAAGAAAGTTTACAAGAGTTTGTAAAAGAACCAGTAGCGAATGCTTTATTTGCAATTGATATTAATAGCCGCTTTGAGGTAAGCCCCGGGGTAAAAGATATGGAAAAGATAAAGGCATTTGCAGAAATATTGAAAAGTTAATAATCTGTATTGATAATTGTTAGATAGAAATTGTATAAGTTGATATTCAGGGATGATAAAAATTGAACCATATAGAAAGGTATACCAGGAGCAAGTAGCTAAATTGGTATTGGATATTCAGCAAAATGAGTTTAGGATACCAATCGAATTAAAGGATCAACCAGACTTACAGGATGTGGAAACCTTTTATGGTACTGGCTCGAGCAATTTTTGGGTGGCTATTGATGATACGAAGGTGGTTGGAACCATTGCACTTATTGATATTGGCAATAGACAGGTTTGTTTACGAAAAATGTTTGTACATAAAGAGTATCGAGGCGGTAGTATGGGAGTGGCTCTTTTGTTATTGGATAGATTTATTGAATGGTGCAGGGAAAAGGGAATAGGAGAAATTTATCTTGGAACCATTGATATTTTAACGGCTGCTCAAAAATTTTATTTGAAACATGGGTTTATGGTGGTAGATAAAACATCATTACCTGAAAATTTTCCTTTGATGCTGGTAGATAATCTTTTTTTTAAATTATTAATAACAGGATAATACCATTTTATTTTATGATTCAGGTTCGGAATGCATCGGAAAATGATTTACATGCGCTGCTGGAAATTTATAACGATATTATTCTAAATACAACCGCTGTATACGATTATGAACCACATACTATTGAAATGCGCAAACAATGGCTCGAAATAAAAATGCAGCAGGGATTTCCGGTATTTGTGGCAGAGGAAGCAGCAAGAGTCGTTGGTTTTAGTTCTATCGGTCCTTTTCGCGCATGGGCAGCTTATAAGTATAGTGTTGAAAATTCTATTTATGTGGCTGCTGATGTAAGAGGAAAAGGTATTGGCAAGTTATTAATGCCTCCGCTGATTGGAGCTGCTGAGAAATTGGGAATGCACACAATGATTGCAGGTATTGATTCTACCAACGAAGCAAGTATTAAACTACATAAGTATTTTGGCTTTGAAGAAGTAGCAATTTTTAAACAAGTAGGATGGAAATTTGACAGGTGGCTGGATTTGAAATTTTTGCAAATAGTTTTTTGATATTCAGATAAATTATAGGTAGTAGTAAATCTGTGAATGAATAGTTATGGGAATGGAAAATATTATTGTCCGACTAAAATCATCTTATAATTATTAAAGCCTTTTGTAGAGCGGGTGCTGGCCCCTCTCCTTTAGGAGAGGGGTTGGGGTGAGGTGATACTTGCAAATGATGCACTTATTTTTTTGTAATAGTTAACTTAAATTTTGGATAATGATCACCAAAAAAATGCCGCTTGGGCAGTATAAAGGAAGTTTTCAGCAACCGAATATTTTTGGGTACTACGGAAATTTTGGCGGTGCTTATATACCTGAAATGCTGCATCGTAATGTAGAAGAACTAAAGAGTCGCTATATAGAAATTATGTATGAGGCTAAGTTCCAGGAGCAATTTCGTGCGTTGCTAAAAGATTATGTTGGCAGACCCACTCCACTTTACTTTGCCCAACGATTGAGCAAAAAGTTTAATACGCAAATCTATTTAAAACGCGAAGATCTTTGTCATACAGGTGCACACAAAATCAATAATACCATTGGCCAGATATTATTAGCAGAAAGGCTTGGTAAAAAAAGAATTATTGCTGAAACAGGTGCTGGTCAGCATGGTGTTGCTACTGCAACAGTATGTGCCTTAAAGGGAGTAGAATGTATTGTATACATGGGTGAGAAAGATATTGAACGGCAGGCGCCTAATGTTGCCCGTATGAAAATGCTTGGTGCAAAAGTAATTCCGGCTACTAGTGGCAGTAAGACCCTTAAAGATGCTACCAATGAAGCGATACGGGATTGGATTAATAATCCCAATGATACACATTATATAATAGGTAGCGTGGTAGGCCCGCATCCTTATCCAGATATGGTGGCGCGTTTTCAAAGTGTCATCAGCGAAGAGATGCGTTGGCAGTTAAAAGAAAAAACCGGCAATGAATTACCTACTCATGTAATGGCATGTGTTGGAGGAGGTAGTAATGCAGCGGGTGCGTATTATCATTTTTTGGAAGAACCAAGTGTTCAATTAATAGCTGTTGAAGCAGCAGGGCAAGGTATCAACAGCGGTATGAGTGCAGCAACTACTCAATTGGGTAAGCCCGGTATATTGCATGGAAGTAAAAGTTTAGTAATGCAAACAGCAGATGGACAAGTAGTGGAACCGCATAGTATTTCTGCCGGATTGGATTACCCGGGCATAGGCCCTTTGCATGCGCATTTATTTGAAAGCGGCCGTGGAGAATTTTTATCTGCAACTGATGAAGAAGCTTTAACAGCTGCTTTTGATCTTGCAAAGTTAGAAGGAATAATCCCGGCATTGGAAACAGCACATGCATTCGCGGTATTGAATACCCGAAAATTTAAAAGTTCGGATGTGGTATTGATTTGTTTAAGTGGAAGAGGAGATAAGGATTTGGCAACTTATATGAAGCATCTTTGAGGTACGCTGCGTTAGTACAGGCTTGGCCCAAAGAATTTATACGGGGGGTGGGGTGTACTTGCTTATAAAACGAATTTTCAAAAGAAAAACACTAAACGCTATCGTTTTCTCTGTCGATAAATTACAGGTAAAACGAAGTAAAATGAATTCTTTTAAAGATAATTTGCATCAGTGAG
>JBJXDV010000386.1:0-12102 GCA_046153465.1 Chitinophagaceae bacterium | reverse complement strand
TTTTTTGCTGTTAGCAACAAATTCAATAATCTCATTGGTAAGCAGGTTAGGTTCGATAGATGAGATGCGGTACCTTTCAATGCCTTCAACAGTATCAAGCTCCTGAACCAGCTTATAAAAATTTTCTTCCTTAAATTTAATTCCATTTCCTGCCTTTCCAAAATCTCCTAAATTAACACCTGTTAAAACAATTTCTTTTACACCATGTGCGGCAAGTTCCTCTGCTTGTTTAATTACATTATCAATTGTATTACTTCTGCTTTTTCCTCTTGCCATCGGAATTGTACAAAAAGAACAGGTATAATCGCAGCCATCCTGTACTTTTAAAAAAGTTCTTGTACGATCGGTTAATGAAAATGATGGAACAAATCCACTTACTTCACTAATCTCACAACTGCAAATTTTTGCAGAATCTCCTTTCGTAAGCTCCTTTAAATGGCTTCCAATATTAAATTTTTCAGCGGCGCCTAATACAAGGTCAACCCCCGGAATACTTGCAATTTCAGTTGGTTTTAATTGAGCATAACAACCGGTAATTACTACCAGGCTTTGCGGCGACTTACGTTGTATTTTTCGAACAAGTTGACGGCATTCTTTATCAGCATTATCCGTAACCGAACAAGTATTGATTACATAAATATCTGCAAGGTCTTCAAACTCTTTTTTCTCGAAACCTTCACTTTCCAGCATCCGGGAAATAGTAGAAGTTTCAGAATAATTAAGCTTGCAGCCCAATGTATGAAAGGCAACAGTTCTTTTTTTCGACATAGAGTTGTTAAAGGTAATCCTACGGCGAATGCCCTCCAAAATGTTGATGGTTCTTGGTTTTATCTTATTTTCATCAAAATTTATTAAGTGAGAAAAAGATCACCACTTATTTCTGTTCTGTTGATTGCCTTGTTGATAGCTATTTATTTTTTAAAGATAAAAAGCTCCCCGTCAACGGATACCAATTCAAACCTGGATAGAAGCATTGCTCACTTTATTTTTACAAGGCATGCCAGATGCCGCATGGATTGCAGGCATATCGACGAAACGGAGGTAAAAGAGATTCTTCAAAAGGGAACGATTAATTATTCTAAAAGTCAGCTCAACGCTAAACCAGATCCCAAATATGCTTTGGAAGGTCAAACGCATGATGGGCAACAGGTACGTATTATCTTTGCACCTTCCAATAAAGGTATGGTGGTAATTACCGTTATTGATTTAAAAGAAGAATGGCAATGTGCTTGTAATTGAGTTGTATTTATTATTTTATTAACCATTTTTAATTAATGCATTATTTAAAATTGCCGTTTCGTTTTCTTTATTGTTTATATGCTTTTCTATTGTTTTTTGTAATCATGCTTCTCCTTTTGCCTTTTGTAATAGCCAGTTCTTTTTTCGGTAAAATAAGAGGTGGCAATTTTATTTTCAGGCTTTGCGGATATTGGGCAGATTGCTGGTTTTTCTTAATTGGTATCAGGCATCAAAACATTTATGAAACGCAATATGATAAATCAAAGCACTTTATTTTTGTTGCCAATCATAGCTCTTACCTCGATGCAGCGATTCTTGTTAAATCAATGAAGCAGCCTATGAGGGTATTAGGAAAAATTGAAATGACAAAGATTCCTTTATTTGGTTTTATTTATCGAAAAGCGGTTGTTACGGTGGACCGAAGTAATTCTGATAACAGGGCAAAAAGTGTAGAGATACTAAAGTCGGTTATTAACAAAGGAATATCCATTTTTATATTTCCGGAAGGTACTTTTAATCTTACAAGTGAACCGCTGAAAGAGTTTTATGATGGTGCTTTTAGGATTGCAATAGAGACCCGTGTTCCTATTAAACCTGTATTATTTCTGGATGCCTGCCAAAGAATGAATTATAAAAGTATTTTTTCTCTCAACCCTGGAAAAAGCCGATCAGTTTTTCTCGAAGAGATTTCGGTAGAAGGTTATGATCAAAAAGATATCGAACTACTGAAACAAAAGGTTTATAATGTAATGGATCAAAAACTGAGGGCATATAAAGCGGCATGCATTAAATAATGATAGCCCATGTTTTCTTAAGGATGATTTAATTTGTTTATAGAATAGTTAATAATGTTTGCAGAAATAATACTTCCACTGGCATTGCCTAAAAATTATACATGGTCTGTGCCCGATCACTTGCACGAACAACTGGTGCCCGGCATTCGCGTAGAAGTTATTTTAGGAAAGAATAAAAAATATGCGGGACTCGTAAAACAATTACATAATGCTAAGCCAGCATTTTTTGATACAAAAGATATATTGAATGTGTTGGATGGCGATATTATTATTCACAAAGAACAGTTTTTATTGTGGGAGTGGATTGCATTTTATTATATGTGCAGTGAAGGAGAAGTGATGGCTGCCGCCCTTCCCTCACATTTTAAGTTGAGTAGTGAAACCATTTTAGTATTTAATGAAGAATATGGCGACGATTTTTCGGCACTTGACCACGACGAATATATAGTGGGAGAGGCCCTATTGTTAAAAAAAGAATTGGCACTTTCGGAAGTACAGCAATTACTCGATTCTTCGCATGTATACCCCGTTATTAAACGCCTGATTGAAAAGAAAGTATGTTTCGTTTGGGAATCACTTAAAGAAAGTTATTCTCCTAAAAAAGAAACCTATGTTTTGCTGAATCCAGAATTTGATAATGAAGATAAGCTGGCGGATCTTATGAATAACTGGAGCCGGGCACCAAAACAATTAGAATTGTTGTTAAGCTACCTTCATTTTATGAAAACGGAAGGAGAAGTAACAAAGTCGGCATTGTTAAAAAAGAGCAATGCCAGTGATGCACAATTAAAAGGCCTTGTTGAGAAGAATGTGTTATGGTTGGAAAAAAGACAGGTCGATCGAATTCGATATTTACCCCGTGAAGTAAAAATTGATTTTGAATTAACGGAACAACAACAAGTGGCACTGAAACAGATTAATGAAATTTATCAATATAAGCCAGTGTGTTTATTACACGGCGTTACCTCAAGTGGTAAAACCCTCGTTTATATAAAACTTATTGAGCAATATATGCGATTGGGAAAACAGGTGCTTTATTTATTACCGGAAATTGCATTAACCTCACAAATTATACGCAGGCTGCAAAAACATTTTGGAGGATATATTGGAATTTATCATAGCAAGTTTAATCAAAATGAACGAATTGAGATCTGGAATAAAGTAAAAACGGGGGAATTAAAAATAGTACTGGGTGCAAGGTCTTCACTCTTTCTTCCGTTTTCGAACCTCGGATTGGTGATTGTTGATGAAGAGCATGACAGTTCCTATAAACAACAAGATCCCTCTCCACGTTACCATGCCCGTGATGCCGCAGTTTATTATGCCACGTTATTTAGTGCACAGGTACTTTTAGGCAGTGCTACTCCTTCGGTGGAAAGTTATTTCAATGCACAAACCGGAAAATATGGATTGGTAGAACTTCCCGATCGCTATGGTGGTGTACAGTTACCAGCAATAACGATAATTGATACTAAAAAAGTAATTAGTAAGGATAAGAATAAAGTTATTCTAACACCAGACTTGCAATCGGCCATTGAACAGGCTCTTGAAAAAAAACTTCAGGTTATTTTATTTCAAAACAGACGAGGTTATTCACCCTACCAGGTTTGCCAGGCCTGCGGTTGGATTCCTCAATGTAAAAATTGTGATGTTAGTTTAAGTTTTCATAAAAATACAAATAAACTGCATTGCCATTATTGCGGTACCGTATATCCACCGGCGTATAGTTGCCTTGCCTGTGGTAGTCATAATTTCTATCAACGGAATTTTGGTACCGAACGAATAGAAGAACAGCTAGAAGAAATATTTCCATCGGCAAGGATAGCCCGAATGGATATTGACAGCGTACGAGGTAAACAGGCACATGATAATCTCATTCAGCAATTTGAGCAGCATCGTATTGATATTTTAGTAGGAACACAAATGGTGGTAAAAGGATTAGACTTTGAGAAAGTAAGTCTCGTTGGGATACTGGATGCCGATAGCTTATTGAGTTTTGCTGACTTTAGAGTGAATGAACGGGCTTTTCAACTAATGGAGCAGGTGAGTGGCAGGGCCGGCAGAAAAGATATCCAGGGAAATGTAATGATACAGGTTGCCAATACCAGGCACCCTGTTTTGCAGTATGTGCAACAGCACGATTATAAATTATTTTTTGAGCAGGAAATTATAGGACGTCAGCAATTTGGATATCCACCGTTTTCAAGATATATCTTATTAACTTTTAAACATAAGAGTAAAGAAGTGGCAGAGTCGGCATCAAATTATTTTGCAACAGCCATAAAAAAGGAATTAGGAAAGTACCTGGCAGGCCCAGCCGAACCTGTAGTTAATAGAATACGCAACCAGTTCATCATGGAATTGTCTATTAAATTGCCTAAAGATGGAAAATTTTTACAAAAATGCAGGTTGCTTATTCAGCAGGAATTGGCTATTCTTCATAACTATAAACGATTCAAAAGTGTTGTAACAATCGTTGATGTTGATGCGATTTGAAAATGTATTAATCAAGTATGTTTTATTTTAAGTAGAATCATAAAAACCTGTATCTAACTTGGTGCAGGCTTTTATGATTCTAAGAAACCAATGGAAATCAAGGATTGTTTTTTCCAATATTTACCTGGGCAATCAAACTGTCTATCCGGAAGGCACTATAATGAACGTTTATATATCCATTATAATTTAGAAGACTATCGTAGGTAATTGTGTTAATGTTCGAACTGAGGCCTTGGGCAGAGGTTCCGGTACCGGTGATATTCACGAGTGGAATAGCGACAGCACCCGGACTAGCAATACTGCCCTGATGGATATGAGAAATATGAACAGTATCCTTTACTGATTTATCCAAAGATAGTAGTACATTAAAAGTTTTGTCGGTATTCTCCGATACAGTGACTTTGCCGGTTACGCCCGATCCGCCAACTGGCACTAATGTATATTCCTTTTTTCGAAGTGTTGGCGTATCCGAATTTTTATCGCAGGCGGTAAAAACAGTTCCAAGGGATATGGCAATAGCCAACCCCACAATACGTGTTGTCATAATTTTTCTTTTTGTGATTAATGAATGAGGTGCACAGCGCCGATACATTATGCACTATTCAATAACAACACCAGACTGTAAGTTTGTGGATAACTAGTTACTTAAAGAATCGTTAACTAAAAGAAGGAACCGTTCCACTTTTATAATGAAATATGTTACTCATTCATCGTTATCATTTCATCATATTGATAAATGAATAGCCCATTTTTATTTTTAGTTGCTGCTGTTAGCATGGCGTGGGCAACTTTTTTTGAATGGATAGCTTTGTATTTTGTCATTTTTCCTCTTAACATAAATGAAAAAGCTATAACAAAAAATTTGGCAAGGCGTTCTCCCCATCTATTTTCTTTTCTTTTACCAAGCAATACAGATGGGCGAAAGAGGTGAATTGATTTAAAAGAGAGTTTGCAAAGGGCATCTTCCAATGCTCCTCTTAAGTTCAGATAAAAATTAGAGGATGTACTATTCGCGCCAACGGCAGATACCAACAAGTACTGGCTATAGCCTTTTTCAATTCCTAATTTTGCAATGGTGTAGGGAATATCAAAGTCTATCCTGCGATAAGCTTCCTTATTCCCACTAACTTTCTTTTGGGTAGTTCCAATGCAACAAAAAATATGCGATCCGAGTGGAAATTTTTGAACAAGTTCGTTTTTATCTTCAAAATTTACTATAATAACTTCCATTTTCGGGTGATGTTGATCATTCCATCTTCTTGCAATTATTATTACCTTGTCGTATTGATTGTTATTCAACAATTGGTTAACCAGGCTTGAACCAATAAGTCCTGTGCCACCAATAACGACCGCTGTGTAATTAATCATAATTTCGTTATTTTTTATTTACTTGATGCATATGCAAATTCAACAAAATATTTCATTGAAGCCCTATCATAGTTTTGGAGTAGAGTTATCCGCAAAATATTTTGCGGTTTTTGGCAACCTGGAGGAATTAAATGAATTGTGCGACTCGAGTTATTGTAAGCGAGCTTCGTTATTGATTTTAGGTGGTGGTAGTAATATACTTTTTACTCATTATTTTGATGGGCTGGTTATGAAGAATAACATAAAAGGTATTGATTTGGTACGTGAGGATGAGGAATATCTTTACTTACGGGGAGGTGCAGGGGAAAATTGGCATCAATTTGTAATTTATTGTATTGGAAGAGGATGGGGAGGGCCGGAAAATCTTTCATTAATACCTGGCAATATTGGCGCTACACCTATACAGAATATTGGAGCATATGGCGTTGAACTGGAAAATTTATTCTGGAGCCTGGAAGCTTTTTCACTCGCTGATAAAAAAGTAATAACTTTTACAAAAGCAGACTGTGAATTTGGATATAGAGATAGTGTTTTTAAAAATAAGCACAAAGGAGAATTCGTGATTTTGAATGTAACCTTTCGTCTTCGAAAAAATCCTGTTTTTCATATTAGCTATGGAGCTATCCAGCAAGAATTGGAAAGAATGGGTATACATGATGTAACTATCAGAGCCATCTCACAAGCAGTCATCAATATACGAAGTTCGAAATTGCCTGACCCTGCAATGATTGGTAATGCAGGAAGTTTTTTTAAGAACCCAACAGTTTCAAAAGAAGCCTATGTGTCATTGAAAGCAAAATTCCCCGGAATAGTGGGTTATCCAAATCTAAATGGATCGGTTAAACTAGCTGCCGGATGGCTTATTGAACAATGTGGACCAGGTAATTCAAGTAGCTGGAAGGGATACCGGAATGGAGATGCCGGGTGTTATACTACGCAGGCACTTGTACTCGTTAATTATGGCCACGCAACAGGGAAAGAGATTTATGAACTTAGCGAAGAGATACTAAACACTGTTCACCAAAAATTTAATGTTGTGCTGGAAAGAGAGGTCAATATTTTTTAAGAAACTGTTGTGCAGCCTTTGCACTTATTCTTTGTCTTCTATTTAAACGTCAATACATGAAATCAGTTTTTTTATTAATAATTGCATTCATAACAATATTACCAATTGCCAAAGCGCAGCAAAAAGCAGCTAAATCGGTTTATTTTGAATTAGGTGGTCCTGGTGTAGCGTCTTTTAATTTTGATACCAGGTTTGGAAAAAAAGAGAATGGCTTGGGGGCCCGTGTTGGATTTGGCGGGCTAAGTTTAGGTGGAAATACAGCACTATTTATTCCGGTAGGGTTGAATTATTTATTCGGCAAAGAAACCACTAACTATTTTGAATTAGGAGGTGGAATAACACCCCTAATAGCTTCCGGTGATTTTATCGGTGATGATGGAATTTTTTCCAGCACATTCGGTTATTTGAATTTTGGGTACCGCTATCAGCCAGCTATTGCAGGATTCATTTTTCGAGTAGCTATTAATCCTGTTTTCAATAAAAATGGTTTTTTCCCTATTTATGGCGGGATTTCTTTTGGGTATAAATTTTAATCAACAAAATTAAAGTCAATGGGTAGTTATTCCATTGACTTTATTGTTATCAGTTCAATTTTAATTAAAATCTTCTCCGTCAAAATCTTCATCTCCTTGCGAGGTAGCGGTGCCAAGATTAATCATTGAACCCATCAAATCTTTAAACTCCATCTTCCCTTCTACCATTTTCTTACTAATCATTGAAAAAGTGGCCAATCCATGCAATACAAATTCCATTAATAAAGCAGCTTCTTTTTCGTTTACATGTTTAAAGAATTTTTTTACCAGGGCATGCAATCCATCGACTTTATAAAGCTGTTGTATTTTTTCTTCGTCTTTACTATTAAAGAAGATATTTAAAGCATTGCCTTTATCGAACCATGCTTGTACCGAGCGATATGGGTTTTCTTCTGCCGGCTGCTGGTTTCTTTTTTTCTTTGCAGCTTCCGGATTAGGAAAATATTGAACAAACTGCGACCGAATCGCTTTATCAAGAAGGTTCATGGCTACCTGGTAGGGGCCTTCCTGTTCGCCTTCATATACCAATTCTATTTTTCCGGTAATTGATGGAATGATTCCTAACAAATCACTGATCCAAACCTGTGTTTCTTTTTCTTTATTGAGGATTGCTCTTCTTTCAGCAGTGCTTAATGCGTTTTCGTAAGCCGATATACTTAATCTTGCAGAAACGCCACTTTTTTTATCAACGTATTCATTACTTCTTGCTTCGAAAGATATTTGCTCGATTAATCGTTTAACCAGGTCGGTTACCTTTACTCTCGATTTTTGATCTTCATGAATTCCCGCTTCCTGCTCAGTAATGGCCAGGGCGGTTTCAATTGATTTCGGATAGTGGGTTAAAATTTGGCTTTCAATTCTATCTTTTAATGGAGTTACAATGGAACCACGATTCGTGTAGTCTTCGGGGTTTGCTGTAAAAACAAACAATATATCGAGTGGCATTCTCAGTTTGAATCCACGAATTTGTATATCTCCTTCTTCCAGAATATTAAACAGTGCCACCTGAATTCTTGCCTGTAGATCGGGTATTTCATTGATCGCGAAAATGCTGCGATTACTACGGGGAATAATACCATAATGAATTACGCCTTCATCTGCAAAACTCAGACGAAGGTTTGCAGCTTTAATCGGATCAATATCTCCAATAAGATCCGCCACACTTACATCAGGAGTCGCCAACTTCTCCCCGTATCGTTCACTTCGATGTAACCATTCAATGGGTGTTGAATTTCCTTTTTCCTCAATCAACTTCTTAGCATATTTGGAAATTGGTGCTAATGGATCATCGTTAATTTCACTGCCGGCAATAATGGGGATATATTCGTCCAATAACTCGATTATTTGTCGGGCCATGCGTGTCTTGGCTTGCCCGCGTAAACCAAGAAATAATATATTGTGCCGCGACAGAAGCGCTCGTTCAACGTCTGGTATAACCGAATCTTCATAACCAATAATTCCAGCAAACGTGCTTTCTTTATTTTGCAGTTTAACGATCAGGTTACGCCTCACTTCTTCCTTTATCGACTTTGGTTCATACCCAGATTTCTTTAATTCACCTAAGGTTTTAATGTTTATTCTGTTCATAAATTTTTATTAGTATAGCGCGTGGATCTCCGATTAATTAAATGCTATTGTAAATGTGCCCCTGAATTTTTTATAGGGATGCATTATTTAAAATTCTTTTCTAATGTTTGTGTTCATCATGCTATCTTTTTTGTAAACACCGATGCTTTTCAATAAACTGTCTTTCTTCTTCCACTTTCAAAATCTTTAAAGATAAATGCGCCCAGTTTGTCCAGAGAGGCAAAAAAAGCTTTTCCATTATTTGTTTCAGTAAACTCCTGAACAAATCGTTGTAAGTAGGGATCTGTTGCAATCATAAACGTAGTAATTGGAACTTTTACCTTTTTGCATTGGGCCGCCAGGTTTAAACAACGCGCCGTAATTTTTCTGTCGAGCCCAAAGCTATTTTTATAATATCGTTTACCCACTTTTAAACAAGTTGGCTTGCCATCCGTAATCATAAATATTTGTTTATTCGGATTTTTTCTTCTGCGTAAAATATCCATTGCCAATTCAAGCCCTGCTACGGTGTTCGTATGGTAAGGGCCTACTTGGAGGTAAGGAAGATCTTTAATTTCAACAGGCCAGGCATCATTTCCAAATACTACTATATCCAATGTATCCTTTGGATATTTAGTAGTAATCAATTCACTTAATGCCATTGCAACTTTTTTTGCCGGAGTGATACGGTCTTCTCCATACAAAATCATCGAATGGGAAATATCGATCATTAGTACCGTGGAAGTTTGAGCTTTAAAATCCGTTTCGCGAATAGCAAGGTCGTCTTCCTGCATATTGAAACTTTCAATACCATGATTAATTTGCGCATTCAGAATCGAAGCAGTAAAATCTATTTGCTCAAGCATGTCACCAAAACGAAAGGGTCTTGTTTCTGGATTCAATTCATCTCCCTGCCCGGGTTTAAAACTATGATGATCGCCTTGTTTTGTTTTTTTTAGTTTCCCAAATATTTCTTCCAGCGAACGTTTCCGAATTCCTTGTTCTGTTTTCGGTGTTATTTTAATTTCACCTGGCTTGTTTTTATCATCGATGTAGCCTTTTTCTTTTAGATCGTCAATAAAATCGCCCATGCCATACTGCTCGTTGGTCATTTCATATTCTTTATCCAACTGATTCATCCAATTCAAGGCTTCACTTACATCACCATTGGTGTAGGTAAGTAATTGCATAAAAATATCGAGCAATTGCTCGAAGGTTGTTTTGCCATTTGCATTGGGATCGAATTTTGAAAATTGATGTCCTTTCATACTTTTTATATAAACATCTGTAAGTTCGTACTAACTATATAATAAAAAAAATCCCGGAAAGTTCATTTCCGGGACACAATGTTAAAACTATCTACACATTATTTGTTAATGGTATCTTTTATTTTCAATCCAGAGTCCGGCCGGGGAACTTCTTTTCCGCTATTTTCAACGGCGGTTCCACCACCACCCGATTTAAACTGCTTTTCCCATTCGTCTAATTGCATAAGAAATTGATAGGATGATGCTATGTCTTGTGCAAATCCTTCCTGTTTTGGCGAAAGACTTGTTGCACCACCGCCACGTTGGCTGGCAATTTGCATGGCTTCCATACCCAACTTTTCATTGGAAAGGTTTTCCTCTCCTAATGAACGATAATATTTCATTTGTTGTTCCAAATCACTCTTTAAAGATGCATTTACTTTCTTAGCCAGACCAAGGTCGCCACTTTGGTAGGTTGCCAGTAAGAATGTCATTGAAATACGGTTATGTTGATTACCTCGGTTGGAAGTCATTCCGTAGGGTATATTATTACTATCTACCATTTGGTCGTAGCGTTGCAAAATTTTACGCGCAGAATCTTTTTTATTGGAACCCGTTAAACTCAACCCGAGAAACGCATGTGCTGCGCGAATACTATTAAGATGACGGCGATTTTCTTCATCAAAGAAGATGCCGGGTTTATTAGCGTTACCATAGGAAAATTTTTCCATGATATTTTTATACGAAATATCCTGTTCTATTCCTCCCTGTTGGGTAGTACTTTCAACAGGTACCAAACGATAACTCATTCCTTCCATACGGGTGTACTTTTCCAAACCAAGCTCTTCCAATTCCTGCGTAGAGGTAAAATAGATAGGGCGTTTCCATTTATTCGCTGCTATGATGGCAAGAATTGCCAGGTCATTTTTTTGAATAAAGCTTTTTTTGATATCAATTTTAAGTTCATCTACAATACTATCGCCCGGGTTGAATTGCATAGTTTTCAACACCAGGTTTTTATCTACAGGCACACTAACCTTACTAACCGGGAATGTATTGATAAATTCATCGCCAGATACGCCTACCCGGTATTTATTATCGTCACTTGCTGTAACGTCCTTTAAAATAGTGTATAAATCATAATACTTTTTCTGATCAAATAACGAAACCGGATTGTTGGGAATATTATATTTACTTAAATAAGGTGCTCCAAAAACATAGTCGCGGGTATTACCTTCAATTTGTTCGGGTGTAAACAATACATCAGTCGGCGCACTTTCATTGACTTTATATCTTAATTGATTAATATACCAGTCGGTACCCAATAAACTATAATTCATTACACGCAGATCGCGACGATTGCCAGCAACTTCCTGCGTGTACCATAACGGATACGTATCATTATCGCCGAAAGAAATAACGATGGCATCTTTTTCACAACTTTCTAAATAATTTTTTCCAAGATCATAGGCGAGTGTCTTTTTACCACGGTCATGGTCATCCCATTCCTGCGAAGCCATTAATACAGGCACAGCCAACAAAGAAATACCAATGGCGGCATAGTTGGCTACACTGCCTTTAATCCAACGTTCCAATAATTCTTTAAGCCACAACCCACCGAGTCCAATCCAAACCGCAAATGCATAGAATGATCCAACATACGCATAGTCACGTTCTCTTGGTTGTTGACCGGCCTGATTCAAATAAATTACAATTGCAAAGCCTGTACAAACAAACAATAGAAAGTTGACAAGGAAATCGCGACGATTTTTTTGTAATTGATAAAAGAATCC
>JBJXDV010000385.1:0-6859 GCA_046153465.1 Chitinophagaceae bacterium | reverse complement strand
CCAAGCCTGTAAAGAATATAAATCTGGCTGTTACAATTGATAACCCCGATGGTGTTCCAGATCATACGATGGTCAACATCCCCGCAGCACATATTGAATTGGATAATGATCCGTTTGACTTTCGCTTACTTGTAAAAAATCCTATAAGTAATGTTTATATTGATGCTGCTGCAAAGGGAAAACTTGATCTTTCAAAAATCGCTCAACTGATAAAGTTTGAGACCGGCACAACATTAACCGGATTATTAAATGCGGATGTAACTATAAAGGGAACTGTAAATGATATACAAAACCAACAGTACGATCAGTTCAATGCTAGTGGCAATATTGATTTAAATAATTTCTTTTACGCATCTAAGGATTATCCGGATGGCGTAAAATTAGACCTGCTTCAATCGTCTTTTAACCCCCGCAATATTTTATTGCAAAATGTAAGCGGGCAATACCTGCATTCAAGTTTTACAGCCAATGGTCAAATAAATAATCTGCTATCCTATATTCTCAAAAATAAACCACTGGATGGATTGTTAACTGTAAATGCAGACAAAATTAATCTTAATGATTGGATGGGTGTATCTACAGATACTTTAACAAAAGGCACAGAAATATCCAAGCCATTTGTAGTACCCGCTACTATTCGTTTAATAATAAATGCAACTGCCGGTGAGGTACGTTATGATAAATTAGATATCAAAAATCTTTCTGGTAGCTTACAAATAAGTGATGAAACAGTTCTGCTTAAAAATATAAAAGGAAATGCACTTGATGGAACAATGAATATTAATGGCACTTATTCCACCGCAGAAAGCAAAAAAAATCCTCATATTTCCCTTACGTATGATGTAAAAGATATGGATATCGAAAAAACTTTTTATGCATTTAATACCATTCACAAGTTAATGCCAATCGGGCAATTCATTGCAGGAAAATTAAATTCCCAACTTTCTATGAATGGCAAGCTGGGGGAAAATATGATGCCTGATTTAAATTCTTTAACGGGTAAGGGTGACCTTTTTTTGATAGAGGGTTTTCTAAGTAAATTTAAACCACTCGAAGAAATTGCTCAAACGATCAATGTAAAAGAGTTGGCGCAAATCTCTATTCGGGAAGTAAAAAATTATATTGAATTTACTGATGGAAAAGTAATGGTAAAGCCATTTAAGTTAAAAGTAAAGGATATTGATATGGAGATCGGTGGCTTTCATGGTTTTGATCAATCGTTGGATTATACGATAAATCTTAGAGTGCCACGGTCTTTAATGGGAGAAAAAGGCAATGTATTTGTCAACAACCTGGTTACACAAATTAATAATAAAGGATTACCGATAAAAGTAGGCGATATAGTACCTATACAAATTAAACTGGGTGGTTTCATAAAAAGTCCGCAACTAAAAACCGATCTTAAACAAACAGCGTCTGATTTATCCGAAGACTTAAAAAAGCAGGTTATTGATTTTGCAAAAGAAAAAATTGACAGTACCAAAATAGCGGTAACCAAAGCTGTAAAGGACAGTGTTGAATCAGCAAAAAAACAGGTAGTAAAAGCAGCAGAAGAAGAAATCAAAAAGAAATTATTTGGCACAAAAGATTCCGTGAGCAAATCAGCCTCTGATACTATTAGCGCTAGAAAAAAATTAGAAGAAACTGGGAAAGGATTAATAAAAGATATTTTTAAGCGAAAGAAAAAAGATACTGCAAAAACTGGAGGTTAATTGATCATTAAGAATTTTGACTGTTTAAATTTTTTCTTCTCCAAAAAGATTTATTTTAAAACTTATTTAATAAGGAATGCTGCCTTGTTCAGGCTTTGCTTGAACGGACCATTTTAGTAGCTATAAATACATTTTAGACCTACTATTCCGGATCCTTTAAAAAAATATCCCAAAGCTATAATGTATAGTCATTTTGCCCTATTTTTGCCGTCCCTCAAAAATCAACTTTAGAATAAGAACTAAATGCTTATGAACAATTTGATCTATCTCGTGCCGGCATTCGGTATTATCGGTTTGATATATACCCTGATAAAATATAAGTGGGTATCAAAGCAAGACGCCGGTAACGACCGCATGAAAGAAATCAGTACCTATATTGCAGAAGGTGCTATGGCTTTTTTAAAAGCAGAATGGAAGGTATTGGGCTATTTCGTAGCTATTGTTGCTATACTGCTTGCTGTAATGGCTCAGGCAAATGCACATTCTCATTGGTCCATTGCCCTTGCATTTGTATTGGGAGCTGTACTTAGTGCCTTAGCTGGTTTTATTGGAATGAAAGCTGCCACCAAAGCTAACGTACGAACGGCGCAGGCTGCAAGAACCAGTTTAAGCAAAGCATTAAATGTGTCCTTCACCGGAGGAGCGGTTATGGGTGTGGGTGTAGCGGGCTTAGCGGTGCTTGGATTAGGAGGTTTATATATTGTATTAAAACATTTTTTTGCTCCAACTGCCTCGATCAATTCCGAAGAAATGCTTCGGACTATTGAAGTATTAACAGGATTTTCATTAGGTGCAGAATCAATTGCACTTTTTGCACGGGTTGGCGGAGGTATCTATACGAAGGCCGCCGATGTGGGTGCCGACCTGGTTGGAAAAGTTGAAGCAGGTATTCCCGAAGATGATCCGCGTAACCCGGCTACCATCGCCGATAATGTGGGAGATAACGTAGGTGATGTTGCCGGAATGGGCGCCGATCTGTTCGGTTCTTATGTTGCTACTGTTTTGGCAACAATTGTGCTGGGCCAACAAACGGTGGTAATTGGAACTGACATATTGGGTGGATTTTCGCCTGTTATCTTGCCAATGCTTATTGCAGGCGTTGGAATATTGTTTTCTATTGTTGGTACTTTGTTTGTACGAATAAGTGATACAGCAGGAATAAACACGAATAATGTTCAGAAGGCATTAAATATGGGTAATTGGGGATCCATGGTGTTGACAGCTATTGCTGCTGCCGGCCTCGTATTCTGGTTACTGCCGGAAAAAATGGTACTTCGGGGTGTTGAATTTACAAACATAGGTGTGCTGGGTGCGATTGGAGTTGGTTTAGTAGTTGGAGCATTAATGAGCATTATTACAGAGTATTACACGGCCATGGGTAAGAGCCCAGTATTAAGTATTATCAGGCAATCTTCTACCGGGCATGCCACCAACGTAATTGGCGGATTGGCAGTTGGCATGGAATCTACGTTTCTACCGATACTTGTTTTAGCAGGCGGAATATGGGGATCATTTGAATGTGCAGGTTTATATGGTGTTGCTATTGCTGCTGCCGGAATGATGGCAACCACTGCTATGCAATTGGCAATTGATGCCTTTGGACCAATAGCAGATAATGCAGGCGGTATTGCTGAAATGAGTGAGTTACCACCAGATGTACGCGAAAAAACAGATGTACTCGATGCTGTAGGCAATACAACTGCGGCTAGTGGTAAAGGTTTCGCCATTGCATCGGCCGCATTAACCTCACTTGCATTGTTTGCCGCCTTTGTAGGTGTAGCAGGTATTTCAGGAATTGATATTTATAAAGCAAATGTGCTGGCTTGTTTATTTGTGGGCGCAATGATTCCTTTTATATTTTCTTCACTTGCTATAAGAGCGGTTGGCGAAGCTGCTATGGCCATGGTTGAAGAAGTTCGAAGGCAATTTAGAACCATACCGGGAATTATGGAAGGAACGGGTAAACCAGAATATGATAAATGCGTGGCTATATCTACCCAGGCTTCACTAAAAAAAATGATGTTGCCGGGTGCCATAACCATAGTATCTCCACTTATCATTGGCTTTATGCCTGGTTTGGGTGCTGAAGCTCTTGGTGGTTTTCTTGCGGGTGCAACTGTTAGTGGCGTGTTGATGGGGATGTTCCAGAATAATGCTGGAGGTGCCTGGGATAACGCAAAGAAAAGTTTTGAAAAAGGAGTTGAGATTAATGGCCAGATGTATTATAAAAAATCGGAGCCGCATAAAGCATCTGTAACAGGAGATACGGTGGGAGATCCTTTTAAAGATACCTCGGGGCCTTCTATGAATATTTTAATTAAGTTAATGAGCATTGTATCATTGGTGATTGCCCCTACCCTTGCCCAATTAAGTGATTCAAAAGGAGCTGATCACAATAGTGCGAAAAAAGAACACAATGTAGAAATGAAGGTTACTTTAGGAGAGGTCAATAAATCGGACGACGGTGCTTTTAAACCTCTCATTGCCGCCCTTCAAAATGATGGGTTGGTTGATGGAAAGAATTTTACGATTGAATTAAATAAGGGAGAACTTGTCATAAATGGAAAAGTAGTAAACCCGGATATCCTTATGAAGTATAAATCACTATTGATTGGAGATAAGATCAATATCAGTGTGAGCGAAAAATAATTATTAGATCAGGCTAAAGGTTTAATTTAGCTTTTCAAATTAAGGCACTATATAATACCATATACCAAAAGCCCGGATGTTTCCACATCGGGGCTTTCTTTTTCAGCTTCTTTCGATACAAACAGTAGGCTTCCTGTTTATATTTTTCTCACAAGGCCGTAATTACAAAATTCTTGTATATTTTTCCCAGCCCTGACGTTGTACTCGACGGTCTAAAAAATTTTATTGATTTCCTTTAACAATTCATTACGAATTTTGTCGTATATTGAGTTCAAATTATTTTTGATGTCAATGAAATATATAAAACCCACTGAAAGTGAATTGGAAATACTCCAGG
The DNA here is from genome assembly GCA_046153465.1 of Chitinophagaceae bacterium. Classification (GTDB taxonomy): domain Bacteria; phylum Bacteroidota; class Bacteroidia; order Chitinophagales; family Chitinophagaceae; genus Endoryza. The sequence continues at coordinate 2,161 of JBJXDV010000385.1, read as the reverse complement.
TTTTATGGGAGAAAAAGGTTGCGAGCGTTCGCGATGTTCATGAAGTTTTGGCTAAAACAAAAGAAGCCGGATATACTACTACGTTAAAGCTAATGCAGATTATGTTTGAAAAGGGTTTGGTAAAAAGAGATTCAACACTTAAAACTCATTTTTATCAAGCTGCTGCAAGTCGGGAAAAAACTCAAAAACATTTACTAAGTAAAATGATTAATTCACTTTTCGGAGGTTCGCCAACACAATTAGTGATGCAGGCCCTTGGTAATCATAAAGCATCGCCTGAAGAACTGGACGAGATCCGAAAAATGATCGACAACCTCAACAAATAATAAACCATGAATCTGTTGGCACAATCCGCTTTTCTACAAGCATTGGGATGGGCATTGTTGCATAGCCTTTGGCAAATGGGAATTTTATGGCTACTCTACTTGCTACTAACGGTAGATGGAAAAAAGTTTAGATCGCGACAGCGCTATAATTTAGCGCTCGTGCTGGCAGGTATCGGTTCGATTTCATTGCTTGTAACATTCCTTCTTCAGTTAAATCAGAAGATCGAAATAAAACCTGTTTATCAGCCTGCCGATTCAATTGCTTTTGCATTACCAGAGCTATCCTTATTTTCAAAAATTGCTCAACTCTTTGAGCCGGCATTGCAGCTTCTTTCGATAACCTATATTGTAACCATTGTATTATTATTTGTTCGTTTTTACCGTCAATATTATTTTTCCCAAGCGTTGATTACCTCAGGTTTAGAAAAAGTAAATCCGGAACTGCGTCTTTTCCTGGAAAAAATGACTCAGCGATTTACTATTAAAAAGAACATTCAAATTCGTTTATCGAGCCTTGTAACCACTCCCTTAACAGTGGGTTTTTGGAAACCGATTATTTTGCTACCAATAGCAGCAATTAATCAGCTAAGCACTCATCAAACAGAAGCTATCATTCTGCATGAGTTAAATCATATCAGGCAAAACGACTATTTGATAAATCTCCTCATTGCATGTTTGGATATTCTTCTTTTCTTTAACCCTTTCTCCAGATTGTTAACAGGAATCTTAATGCGGGAAAGAGAAAATTGTTGCGACGATATCGTATTACAATTCCGTTACATTCCTAAAGATTATGCAAAAGCACTATTAATTCTGGAACAACATCGAATGGAAGGCATTCCTTTACTTGCAGTTTCTGCTACGGGCAATAGTAAAAAAATTTTACTAAACAGGGTACAAAGGATTGTAGAGGGAAAAAATAATTATTCGTCAATAAATCCCAGGATGATAATTTTTTTTATAGGAACACTATTGATAGGTTTTATTGGATTAATAATGAATCGCCGTATCACCAACATCGAACAACCATTAATTCCTTCGCAATATAATCCAATACAAAAATATAGAGAATCATTTCCTGTTTTTTCAACGCTACCTGCCAAGACAAAAATTGAAAAATCAATTGCAAACAAAACTTCTACAACATCTCTGTTGGCAAAAGAAAATACTCGGTCATTTTTATTAGCTGAAAAAGAAAAAGCAGCAGAGCAATTATCAATAGTCACTAAGAGGCTAAAGGCTTATACTGAAAACAATACAGATGAATTTGAAACAACTATTGCAGGATACGTGTCAGGCAATATGAAAAATGAATTTTCTATCCAGGAGAACAAATCGAATAATCCTTTAATTGAATCTGTAGTAGAAGCAGAACCTTATGTTCCTTCGAATAGTTTTAGTTACCAGTATATAGAAGATACGAGCTTTCCAAAAACCTATGTTCCCACCCTATCCGAATTGAAAGCAAAAGAAAATCTTGAAATAGCTCTAAAAGCATTAGAAAAAGTTGATTGGAAAATTTTACAAACGAATATTGCCGGGAAAAACAAACAGGTTGATATTGTGAAATTACAGGAAGAATTAAAGAAAGCGCTATCAACATTAGACTGGAAAAAAATTGACGAGGAAGTAGCGTTTGGGCTGTCGCAAGCCGATCAGGAGTTAAAAAAACAACAGGGATATCTGGCGCTTTTGCAAAAATTTCAAAAGAGCCACAACATTAAAAAACAAACCAATGATCAAAAAAGAGAATTGATTTTAATGGATCGTATTCTGCAAAACAAAGCATTTGAAAAGAAACAAGCGGAAAATAAAAATATGTTAACACCGCGGAT
>JBJXDV010000384.1:0-10334 GCA_046153465.1 Chitinophagaceae bacterium | reverse complement strand
GATATAAATATCTGCTGGATGCAGGTATGTTATATAATAAAGAAGTAATCTCCATTTGCGATTTCAGTCAGTCATCCCGTCACAAGCGCTTATACATTATAGATGTGGAAACAATGAAGATTGTGATGAATACCTATGTGGCACATGGACGAAAATCGGGAGGCGAATACGCCCGTTCTTTTTCAAACAATCCAGAATCACACAAAAGCAGCCTTGGCTTTTATATCACCGGTAAAACTTATTATGGAGGCCATGGCTTATCGTTAGCAATTGATGGCCTGGAACGAGGTATTAACGATAAAGCTGACCAACGAAATATTGTTGTTCATGGGTCAGATTATGTTGGAAGTAATTTCTTACAATCTAATCGTTTTAATGGCCGAAGTTTTGGATGTCCTGCTGTTCCTGCAAAAGATACAGAACAAATAATCAATACAATAAAAGATGGTTCTTGTTTATTCATCTACCATCCAACAAAAAATTATATCTCGAAATCGAAGATACTAAACGGCTAGGTTGGACGTAAACTTCAGATGGTTTGAAGGCGAAAATGCTCAATATAGGTTCGTACCCTATGATTGGGCTTTTCTTTTGGGGCCCCCTCCAACTCCCCCGAAGGGGAAGAGTAAAGCAACTCGCTGACTAATTTTTATATTCATAAAAAGCTATTAGCCTGGAATTTAATAATATTTGACTATCTAATCTACTAAGGTATTCGTTAAGTCCCCCTTCGGGGGATTTAGGGGGCTTCTCAAATCCACCAGGCAATCAATTGTGCCAATGCCCCAACAACAAATCCCTGTACAATTTGAAATTTTGTATGATCAGAAACAATAAACCTTACAGTAGCTACCAGACCCGCAATTAATATAGCCAGCGATAAATAAAGTCCGCTGGCATTTTCATCATTAAAAGAAAATAGTAAAAAGAACATTACCATTCCACCCATCGCAGTAGTATGCATACTAACCTTACTGTTGATGTTGATGATCCATGCGCCGCACACTCCAAAAAAACTTCCCTGTAAAAAGGTTACAAAAATTTCGGGGCTTCCCGGCAAGCGATTAAATACCATCCAGGGCCAGAAATAAAAAATAATCGTTGCTGCATAGGGAATGATTCGTTCTCTGCTGGTTGCTAATTGCATCGACTTTATGAGCTTCAACCGCCACATTAAAAAAACAGCAAACCCGGGAATTATTACAGTGCTTAATACTACCGATAACAGGCGGAATAATTTCAATGAATTATCAAATCCGGCAAATACGTAGGGGTGTACATATAATAAATAAGCGCTAACATAGGCTGTAATAAATAGCGGATGAAATACAAAGGAAATAACGTGAGCGAATATTCGAATAATCGACGGTTGCCTGACTATCTCCGGAAGTTCATGCTTATTATCTAAAATCATTGAATCCATAAAAAATTATAATTCTTTGCGAAGGCGCGCTACCGGAATATTTAGTTGCTCGCGGTATTTGGCAACGGTACGTCGTGCAATGTTATAACCTTTTTCCTGAAGTAACTCAGTAAGTCTTTCATCACTCAACGGCTTCCGTTTACTTTCTGCTTCTATAAGATTACTCAATATTTTCTTTACTTCACGGGTAGATACTTCCTCGCCGCTGTCGGTACTAAGCGATTCGCTGAAGAAAAATTTGAGTCGATAGGTTCCAAATTCTGTTTGTACAAATTTGCTGTTGGCAACCCGGCTAACGGTAGAAATATCCAAATGCGTTCTTTCTGCAATGTCTTTTAAGATCATCGGGCGCATGGTGGTTTCATCGCCGGTCATAAAAAACTCGTGCTGGTAATCCATAATGGTTTCCATTACACTGCTTAATGTATGTTGCCGTTGTTTAATGGCATCGATAAACCATTTGGCGGCATCAATTTTTTGCTTGATAAAGAGTACGGCTTCCTTCTGCCTTTTATCTTTCTTTGTGCCTCTATCGTATTCTTTAAGCATATCTCTATACCCACCACTGATTCGCAAATCCGGTGCATTTCGCGAATTAAGCGTTAACTCCAGTTTTCCCGCATTGTTAAAAATAAAAAAATCAGGAACTACATAGGTTTCCACTTTAGTGCTATCAGAGTGATTGCCGCCTGGCTTTGGATTCAGTCGAACAATCTGTGCCATCACGGCTTTCAGCCCATCATCGTCAATACCCAATCCACGCTGTATTTTTTCATAGTGCTTTTTAGTAAACTCATCAAAGTAATCCTGAATTGCTTCTATTGCTTTATCTACCCGCTTCCCATTTGTTTTTAACCGATGCAATTGTAGCAACAAACATTCTTGCAGATTCCTGGCAGCAACGCCGGCGGGATCGAATTTTTGTACCAATTTTATTATTTGTTCTACTTCTTCGTTATTGCTATCAATATTTTGGCGAAAGGCAAGATCATCTACAATGGCAGCAGTTTCTCTGCGTAAATAACCATCATCGTCAATGCTACCAACAATTTGTTCAGCAATTCTGCGATGTTTATCCTCCATTTTCATCAACCCAAGCTGTTCCAGTAGATGTTCATGAAAAGAGGTTTCTGTGCGGTGCGGACTAACTTTCCCTTCATCAGCCTCGGGATAGTTATCATCGCGTAATTTATAATCAGCAATATCATCATCCCCATCGTTTACATATTCGCTTATATCCAGGTTCTCATATTCTTCTTCGCCACCATCTTTTTCCACTTCTGGTTCGGCCACCTCTTCAAATTCATCCTTTAGTTCTGCATTAAAATCCTCGTCATTGTTATCTTCAGAAAGTTCCAGGGCTGGGTTTTCTTCCATTTCCTCTTTAATCCGTTCTTCCAAATTAGACGTAGGTACCTGTAGCAGCTTCATTAACTGAATCTGCTGGGGAGATAATTTTTGGAGAAGTCTTTGCTGTAATCCCTGACTAAGTGCCATATTTGTAAGGGGTTTAGGATTCGGGCTGCTCTGTTGAATTTTTTAAGAGAGCGCCGAACCACAAAAATCAGGCCGTAATCTACGTATAATTATAAATAGCTGCATGCAACGATTTTATAAATTTATTGTTGTGTTATTCTTAGGATTAAGCACAAAAAGTTTCGGGCAGGCTCCTTTGGTGGTTGTTAATCCACCCCAATTGGTATTCAGGTTAAGCCCTACCAATCAACTTCTGGTAGGTAATTTACAAAAGCATGTGGTTATAATTAAAGATAGCAGCAGCTCTGCTTCCCCATTGCCCGCACGCTTTCCAATTCCTCCTGATTTTTACAGCCGCCATCTTGCCTTTTTCTGTCGTCAGGAATTGTTGATTGAAAAAAAGATAAAAGTGCCCTTACGATTCCGCCTTGGCTCTTTAGAGTACACCAACAGGTTAGAAGGTAAAAGATGATAGCTCCGTTATGGTGGAATTTAAGAAGGATTGAAAAGTATAGAAATTTACTTTCAATCATCGTACAAGTTGGTTTGTACAAATATTCGCTTTACAAAAATTAATTTCATTTAAACAAACACACTTGCGCCAGCACTGCCAGATATAGATAGTGTTTTATGCGGGGTTGTAGTGTTGGTATTATCTTCGACCTTCTTCTCCAATTTATTTCCAAGTGCATTGTAGATATAAATGATGGTTCCTTTAATGCCACTACTGTTTCCAAGGTTAATTTTATAAGGAAGGTTTAAATGATTATACTCAATTCCTTCGGTAGCGGCATTGCCCCCGCTCGCGCAAGCATTTTTTTTTCGAATCTCAATTTAAGTAATAGTTAGTTCGGTTGCGGGCTTGTGTGTTTTTCCGGTTACCAGCAATAGTTTCGAAAATAAATTCAATGGCAACACCAATTAAACGGATACAACTGATATTCGCTGATTGTTCTTATCTGTTCAATCCTGAGCTTGAAGAAGGGTACAATGGGAACACCGATTGAACGGATGCAACGGATATTAACTGATTGTACTGATCTGTTCAACCCTGAGCATGACGAAGGGCACATGGGAATCCTGATTGAACGGATACAACGGATATTCGCTGATTGTACTTATCCATTCTTATCGGTTCAATCCGTTAGCTCCGTGTTGCTATTGTATATCAGTTACAAGTATTATTCCCCGGGCAGATGAAATAGCTATAAACGCTAAGTGAAACCATCTATATGAAAATAATATTTTAATCCGGCTTCATTCTATTTGATTACAAAAGCAATAGATTCCATTTAATTGCCGTTAGCTATATACACCAACAACTATTTTACGCTTTTTCCTCTGTAAAAACAATCCTATGACAATTCAAAAAGATTTAAAAATTTTTGTGGTAGATGATGATGCCTTTTGTCTGAATCTCTACCAGCAGTTCTTAAAAAAACTTGGTTATGAACAGATCATTTGCTTTATGGGTGGTAAAGAATGTTTAGATAATTTATCGGAGCGGCCTGATATTATTTTCCTCGATTATAATATGGAAGACATGAATGGAATTGATGTATTACATTCCATCAAAAATTTTAATAAAGAAATCTCTGTGGTATTTATCTCGGGCCAGGAAAATGTAGAAATTGCTGTTGATGCACTGAAATTTGGGGCCTTCGATTATATTGTTAAATCAAAAATAACATTAGAGCTTCTTAAATCAACGATCGATCGCATTGCAGATGAAAGGGGCATCACTCATACGCCAGCTAAAAAATCGCTCTTTGGCCGAATGAAATCAAACCTTGGAATCTAACCTGGTTCTATAAAATAATTCTCCCTTCGACAGGCCTTACTATTTCCATTTTCAAAGTTTATGATCAATGAATTGCCAGGGGTATATTGCGAATAGTTCATTTTTGGAGCAGCTATTCTATCGCTGGGTACTATAGCGCAGTAAAAAAGCCTCCAAAGAGGCTCTTTTCACATAAACCAATAACCGATAATACTACTACTAATTCTTTTATTTTGATTTCTTCTTAGCTTTAGTTTTCAATAGATCCACTTCCCGTTTTAATTCCTTAATGGCATTAATAAGTACTGGAACCAGTTCTGCATAATTCATTCCTAATGATTCTGTGTTTTCATTTCCGGTTACTACTTCAGGGATAACTTTTCGTACTTCCTGCGCTATCAAACCAATTTTATCGGTAGCGCGTTGATCTTTCCAGTTATATCCAACAGCGTGCAATTGCATTATTTCCCTGAGCCCATAGCGAAGCTCATGAATATTTGTTTTTAGTCGTACATCGCTGGTTTGAATAACGCCATTGGTTACCCAGAGCTCCTTCCATCTTGCTCCATTCTTACCAAGGGCATACATGTTATCGATTCCTGGTTGAATTCCCTGGGAATTCATTCGAAGAATTTCATTTGAATCGGCCGATCCGCCTGTAAAAAATATTAGTTGTTTATTAGTGCTGGCATTGCCAATAACAAAATCTTCACCAGTAGCAACGAGGTATGCTTTGTTGGCGCCAGACAGTATTCCGCTACCCGTATACCCACTCGATTTAATTCCCATATTAATATAATTCGAACTCATATTACCGTTATTAGCGATTGCTACGATGTCGGAGCTTGCATTGTTACCGTTGCTGATATTTTGAATATTTAATTGCAGGTAATTGTTGATGGTACCACGACCACTGATTAAGTTATAAGAAGGAGTATACCCGGCATCTACCAATAATTTCTCCGGATTAGTACTATTAAACGTGGCCGTACCAATACCAACCCGCCCGCTATGTGAAACTGCCAGAATATTGGCGTTAACGTTAGAAGCTCCATTATCAGAAACTGCCTGAAAGTTTACATAACTTTCGCTGCTTCCGTTCGCGGTATAATTAATTTTAAATAGTTTTCTATTCGTTGGGTTATCGGTATTTTCCAAATAAAACCCCGGTCCGCCAAAACCACTCGATCCATTTGCAGAAATCGTTAATCCTTTTACATAAGTATCCGTAATACCACTTGTTACACCTCCTCCTAATATATGAATTTCCGTAACCGGGGAACTGGTTCCGATACCAATTCTACCAGTTTGGGTTATACGCATTTTTTCAGAGTTATTGGTAATAAAGGGAAGTGAATAATTAGAGATAGTACCCAGCCTTTTTTCAGCTGTAACGCCATTGCCTTCAAAACTCCAATTTGTAATAAGGGGGTCGGGGTTGCTTTGCGATGAAATATACCAACCTGATCCGCTGCTTTGAACTGTTATTGCCTGGTTTGCATTATTGAGTAGCCAGCCTGAAGTGCATCCATCTAATTCCTGGCCCGATACGGTGGCGATGGTTAGTACCGGTGTAGTAATACCCGTACTGGCGTTTTTAATATGATATATTCTGCCGGTACAGGTGACCGCATCGGGCAAGGTTGCTGTTGCATTGGCAGTTCCGGTAAATACGACGGTATTATCGTTGTTGCCAATCAGGATATCGGTTGTAAATGATCGATAGTTTAGAGATAGCGCACCTCTTACATCCAGCATAGAGTTAGGGGTTGTTGTACCTATCCCTACCTGGGAAGTTGCAGGATATGCCGCCAACAGCATTCCCCAGAGGAAAAAAGGGTTTTTCATAATTGTATTTTAAAAAATACAAGGGGTTAACATAGCATGAAATGCACTATCAGCGAACAATAATCTTTTCGGTCAGTCTGTGTATATTATTTTTAATGTCCAATATATAAATACCGGGTACTACAGAGGCTGTTAACGGAATGGTTGTTATCCCTCCGCCTGTTGCATTGATATTCCCTTTTAATAGTTGCTGGCCGGCAGCATTTATTAAAGAATATTCATACTTTCCTGCATAAGCATTACCAGTTGAAATAAATATATTTTGATAAGCTGGATTGTTGATCACATAAAAACCTCCAGTTTCTTTACGATCAGATAAAGCAATGACGGTCGAAAAATTTTGCTGCCCATTTTTATCAATACTTTTAATACGGTACCAACCTGTGCCGTTTAAAGGCAGTTGATCGTTGTATTGATAATTGGTTGAAAAATTATTAATAACGTCAATAGCTGCAATTTTACGGAAGTTGATAGCGTCCTCACTTCTTTCCACTTCATACTTGTTCGCTTGTACATCTTTTGACACTGACCAATTTAATTGAGAATAATTTTGTTTCCGTTGTGCGGTAAACTTCAAAAATTTTGCAGCCACAAACCAATCGGTACTTCCGAAGGTATGTAACCCGAAACTGCTAATGCCCGTGCCAGTTATAGTTCCCGTAGTAGTGATATTTCCGCTTGCAGATCCTCCACGGCTTGTCCATAAACCGCCCGCATAGTTAACAACTTTTATATTCCCTAACGGATAAGATGGAAATTGAATTTTACTATTATCCCAATTAAGCGTTAAATCAACTGTTCCTCCACTCACTCTCGTAATGTCCCAATACTCATAAATATCTACCAGCAAAATTGGCGACGATACGTTGGTAGGATTGGTAGTAGTAATAAAATGTTTACAATTGAATTCTGAAGAGGCTGACAAATTACTTATAGCTGTATTTCTCAAATAAGTACCATTTCCAACGGGAAAGGTAAAATTGGTGTTCCCTATTTTTTTGACCCATCCATTTACATGGCGGCTATCGGCAGCACCACTGTAGCTGGAACCTGCCTCATAGATTAAATAATTTGGTGTGGCAGAAGTAGTAATCACGCCATCGGTAAATGTATGTGCACCGCTTACACTAAGATTAGCATTTAAAGTAACGCCTGCACTATTGTTTGAATTAAGATTAAACGTACGAAAAGGTTGAGTGCCGCCTATTGTTTGTGCAACAGATCCGTTCAAATACAATGTACCAGTTCCAACGGGCATCAATACCTGTCCATTTGTAAGGTTTCTAAGAACGTATAAATTTCCGTTATTGGTTAATGCTCCCGAGTTGGTATTGGTAAGAGCGCCGTTAACATAAAGTATGTCTGTTCCTCCTGTAATAAATAACGTCCCGGTATTTTGAAGGTCTACCTGTGCTAGTAATAATGCCGATTGTAGCAACGACAGTAGTGTTAAAATCAATTTCACTCTTTTCATGAGGATATTTTTTGGATGAACAATTTATTAAATTTATTAGCTTCTGATTTTTTTAAGGCGACGCTTTAGATCTGCAAGCTTCTGTTGTTGTTCCTGGATTGTTTTAACAAGTACAGGCACTAATTCCGGATAATTCATTCCAAGCATTTCAATACTTTCATTTCCACTTATTACTTCTGGTACTAGCTCCTTTACTTCCTGTGCAATTAACCCAATTCGAACCCTGTTCGTATCAACTTGCTTTTTCCATTGATAGGATACAGGTCTTAATTTTAATAGTGTAGTTAATCCATACGTTAATGGTTTAATATTTTTCTTCAGGCGTAAATCAGAGGTTTGAATAGTTCCATTGGCAGACCAAACCTCACTCCACCTGGCACCGTTCTTTCCTATTGTATAGGTATTATCTGCCGAAGGAGAGAGAATTCCAGCCACCGATAGTTTATCAGCAGGGGTTGCAATTCCTACACCTATATTACCGGAAGCGGTTATACGTATTCGCTCGTTAGTCAACGCATAGGCGTTTGTAAAAAACCCAAGATCATAAGCTGCGCCATTACCAATTTTCATATCGTTACCCAATCCATATAAATAGGCCGTATTGATTCCATCAAGAAGGGGCAGTGCTGAATTATTATAGCCGCTTGAATTAATTCCCATATCGATATAATTTACCGATTCAGTGCCATTATCGGCCGTAGCTACAATATCCGAACTGGCAGTAGTACCCGCATTTCCGTTTTTAATATTTAATTGCAGGTAATTATCAATTTCACCTTTGCCGCTTATTACATTATAGGAGCTTGTAGTTCCTGCATCTACTAATAGTTTTTCCTGATTGGTTGCTCCAAAAGTAGAAGTACCTATCCCTACATAACCATTTTGGTGGACAATCATTTGTTGGGAAGCACTGGAAAAAAAACGCAGATCAGAACTTGTACTGGTTCCGGTACCTGTATAAAAGGCATCAACGCCCGACCCACTGATATTAGTAACCGAATTATTATACCTTGGTGAAAAGCGAACCCTTCCAATTAAATCACCATTTTGTAAATCACTTGGAATAACAATTGTGCCTCTCGCTTTGCGAAGATAAAAACCCTGGGAGGTAGTTGTACCATGGTCCTGAAAATAATAATCGTTTGCATTATCGTCATTATCTGTAACACTATGCAATCTTCCCGCCGGGGTAGTAGTGCCTAGTCCTATAAACCCTACTGCCGATAAATGCATGCGATAAATATTATTAGTAATGAAATTATACGCATAGTTTTCAATGGCACCAATTGCTTTAAAACTTTTTAAACTATTACCTCCCTGCAACCAGGGCGTACCTACTGTTGTTGTTTTTCTAACGGAAACAACCTGGCTAAATACCTGCCATTGTGTACCATCACTTACCAAACGAATTACTTCCAGTGGTTCATCAAGCAACCAATTGGCCTGGCCATCTATTGTTTGTGCACCAATGGTTACAACGGTAAGTACAGGAGCTGGTAAAGTTGTACTTGCATTTTTTATCCAATAAATTCTACCTGTACAACTGCTTGCATCGGGCAGGGTAATTGTGGCTATTGAAGTGCCTGTAAAAATAATTACTTCATCTGTACTTCCTAAACTTGTATTTACTGTTGTGATTCTTACACCCATTGCCACTGCCCCGGCTACACGTAAATCAGAACTTGGCGAACTTGTGCCTATGCCTATTTGTGAATAGATTCTAATTGTAATCAATAAAAAGATAGACAGACAATAAAGAAGTTTTTTCATGCTATTATTTTATTCATTAAGCCAAATGTTACTATTTTTTTAGCAAAGAGATTAAAGGAGGAAAGAGGAATAAAAGAGGGATTTCTATTTCAGCTAAAACTCTTCTCTTTTAGTATCCTTTCTCTTTCAACTCTTAGTTACTATTTTAGCTAAGAGATCAAAAGAGGAAAGAGGATAAAAGAGGAATACAGAAATAATTTCTTTTAAACCGAAAACTCTTCTCCTTTGTCTCCTTTCTCTTTCAACTCTTAGTTACTAGTTTTTTAGCAAAGAGGTTAAAGAGGAAAGAGATTAAAAGAGGAATTTCTATTAAACCGAAAGCTCTTCTCCTTTCTCTCCTTTCTCTTTATACTCTTAGTTACAATTTTTTAGCTAAGAGGTTAAAGAGGAAAGAGGAATACAGAAATAATTTCTTTTAAACCGAAAACTCTTCTCTTTAGCCTCCTTTCTCTTTCATACTCTTAATTACTAGTTTTTTAGCAAAGAAGTTAAAGAGGAAAAAGAATAATGAGTTCATATTCAAATTACACCCTTCTCCTTTGTCTCTTTTCTCTTTCAAACTC
>JBJXDV010000383.1:0-11454 GCA_046153465.1 Chitinophagaceae bacterium | reverse complement strand
GAGGCCAATTTTGTTTTACGAACAAAGGATTCACTTACCGATTTTTTCCAGGTTGCCATTGGAGAAAATGGGAAATTTATGCTTGATAATTTAATATATGCAGATTCGGCTCAATTTAGCTTTCAATTCAATAGTAAAAAAAATCGTGAAAAGGAATTGAGTATTCAGTTGGATAACGACACCTTTAATATTTTCTATCCTGTTAGTAGCAAAGATTTTGAAGGAATAAAAATCAACCACTCTTTTTTAAAGATTGCTGATTCATTGAAGTCCCTCTATTCTGTTTTGAAAGATACATCTGGCAATTATCGTATACTCCAGTCAGTTACAGTGGTCGCAAAAAAGAAAAAGCCTGCGGAAGAGCTTAGTAAGCGCTATGCAACAGGAATGTTCAGTTCTGTTAATATGGTTAATATTCTTGACCTGGTGAACAATGATCCTGGTGCTGGGGCACAGAATGTATTTCAATATATACAGGGTCGTATTGGAGGTATTCGGGTTATTCCTTCCGGCACACCACCTACTTATAATATATTCACCAGTAAGGCAAGAACTTTATTAGGCGGCCCGATACCAATTCCTCTCTATTTAGATGAGGCGCCTTCTACCTCTTTGCAATTAGCAACGATACCCATGAGCCAGATCGCAATGATTAAATTTTTTCAAACCGGTTTTATGGCCAATGCAGGTACGGGAGTTACCCAAGCCCTGGCTGTTTATACGAAAAAGGCTTCCGATACAAAGGTATTTGGCCCAGGGTACTTAAACGCATTTATGTATCCAGGCTATTCGGTGGTGAAAGAATTTTATTCTCCTAATTATGAAGAAAATCCGTCGTCAAAGGAAATGCCTGATCGCCGAACTACCATATTGTGGCAACCTGATCTTAAACCTGATGCGGAAACAGGTAAATATATTATTCGCTTCTTCAATAATGATTCTGCAAAACAACTAAAACTCATTCTTGAAGGGGTAACTTCCGAAGGCAAGTTGGTGAGAGAAGTCAAATTGTTTTAATAGAAATTAAGAATTAATTGTTACTGTGATAGAAAAAACTATACGTAAGAGAAGGGATCTGCTATCTCTTAGTACCTGTTTAACCTCGCCGGCTGAGTGCCAAAAAAATAATCCTGTTATTTCTTTGGAAAATTTGGATCAGCCAATACCTCTGCAATTTGTTGCGTATGTCGGTTACTGTGTGCTCCAATAAACAATACCAATTGGAAGGCATCTACCGCGCCGAATGGAGCCTGAGCCACATGATTCCGAAGATCTTCTTTAGTACTTTTTACATACTTCATTAATTTTTCTCTGGAAGCTTTAAAGCCATTCAATGCATCAAGAGCTGTTGCATAGGGAGATTTGTCGGGTCTCAATTCTTCCGGCGCTGTTGCTTTTACACTTCGGTCACTAATCATTTTAATAAGCTGGTCATCGCTAACTTTTATATCTGCTCTTTTTTCCGGATTGGCTGCTGCTTTGATTGTTCCTTCACACCATTGCCACAACCCATTTTCGGCTGCTGCAATATGTTGGAGGCATTCCTTAACCGACCAACGATTTTCAGCAGGCTTAAAATTCATTTGATCTTCACTTAATCCACCAACCGTATTTTGAAGATCATCGCGGGTTTGTTCAAGATAATTAAGTGCAATTTTTTTTTCTTTCTTACTAAGTCCGGTATTTTTATTGATGAATGCAAGGAATAAAACAACGGGTAGCAAAAGGAATATTTTTTTCATTTTAGCAAGTTTTGGTTAGAAATAAAATCGAATATACAAAGGTCATAAAGATTGGAATTGCTATAAGTTACCAAAATTCCCTGATGAATAGTAAAAGAATTTTGCACGATGGTTGCCTTTAGGTTAATTATCTTTAGTTGATGAAAATTTCGGCAATTATTGATCATCTTGAAACCATCGCCCCCCCAATACTAAAGGAGACCTATGATAATGTAGGCTTACTCATAGGTAATGCAAATTGGGAATGCTCGGGCATCCTGTGCACCTTGGACTCAACTCCCTCAATTGTTGAGGAAGCGATTCAAAAAAAATGTAATCTTATTATTGCCCATCACCCCATTATTTTTAATGGGCTAAAAAAACTCAATGGAAATAATTATATAGAAAAAGCGGTCATAGCTGCTATTAAAAATGACATCGCGATTTATGCAATTCATACCAATCTGGATAATGTTATTGAAGGTGTGAATAGTAGCATTGCCAATCGTTTGGGGCTAAAAAATCGATCTGTTTTGACTGCAAAAGAATCGACGCTTAAAAAACTTTTTACGTTTGTTCCTATTGCCTTTGCCGAAAAAATTCGAACGGCAATTTTTGATGCAGGTGCAGGTCATATTGGAAATTATAGTGAATGTAGTTTTGGAGTAGATGGGTTAGGCACGTATAAAGCAGAGGAAGGTGCAGTACCTTTTACCGGTAAAATCGGTTCATTACATACTGAACAGGAGACTAAGTTGGAAATAATTTTTCCAGCTCATCTTGAAAAGAATATTATTAAGGCTTTATTGGACGCACATCCCTATGAAGAAGTGGCCTACGATATCCTAAATCTAGCCAATACCAATAAAGCGATTGGTTCAGGATTAATTGGATACTTGCCCGAATCGATGACCGAAGCATCTTTTTTAGCAAAACTTAAAGAGCAATTTTGTCTTAAGCTCATTCGTCATACTGCCTTTACCGGCAAACCAATTAAAAAGGTTGCCCTTTGTGGCGGAGCAGGCAGTTTTCTCATTTCCAAAGCATTAGCTTCAAATGCGGATGTGTTTATTACGGCAGATATGAAGTATCATGAATTTTTCGATGCGAATGACGAGTTACTTGTTTGTGATATTGGTCATTTTGAAAGCGAACAATTCACGATCAATCAATTGGCTGAAATTTTACAGCAAAAATTTCCTACTTTTGCCGTCCTTAAACCGAACACTCAAACAAACCCGGTTTATTATTATTTCTAAACTATGAGTACAGTAAAAGAATACTCCGTTGAAGAAAGACTCTCCTCGGTAGTTGCCCTGCAAAAAATCGAATCTAAAATTGATGAAGTTCAAATCCTGAAAGGAGAACTTCCTATGGAAGTTAGTGACCTGGAAGATGAAATTCTTGGTTTAAATGCCCGACAAACACGAATTGAGGAAGAGATTAATGGCATACAGGAGTTTATTGGCCAGAAAAAAAACCTCATCAAGGAAGCGGAATTATTAATAAAGAAGTACGAGAAACAAAGTGAAAATGTAAAGAACAGCCGCGAATTTGAGGCAATTACCAAAGAAATTGAAATGCAGCAGTTGGAAATGAAACTGGCTGAAAAACATATCAAAGATGCCAATGAAGAGATTGGAGAAAAAGTGGTGATTCTTGATAAGGCTAAAAAAAATATAGCCGCAAAGGATGGTGTATTAAATAATAAGAAAGGAGAGTTGGAAAAAATTATTTCTTCTACCGAAAAAGAAGAAAAGCATTTTGCAAAACTTTCTACAGAAGCAAGGGCAAAAGTGGAAGAACGCCTTTTGGTTTCCTTTAACCGAATCCGTAAAAACTATCGTAATGGATTAGCTGTTGTTCCGGTTGAGCGTGATGCATGCGGAGGTTGTTTCAATTCAATACCACCTCAGCGCCAAAGTGAAATCAAGCAACGTAAAAAAATTATTGTTTGCGAAAACTGTGGCCGTGTATTGGTTGACCGGGATTTGTTCGACAGTATTGATGTAAAATAAATAATGATTCATAAAATATTTTCAAGGAGCTCATGATCTGAGCTCCTTTTTTGTTTAGAGCATTGGTAGGAAAAAAAGTATCAATCAACGCATCTGTGTTCATTCAATTCAGGCCTCCATAAACTGTATTATATTGCAGTTACTATGGATTTTAATCGATATCTGATTTTATTAGTGAGAACATTTTTGCGGTTGCCCCAGGTTATCACAAAAAATGTTCTTTTATCTGCATTGGTTTTATTTTTTACTTTAACAAATGTTGCGGCACAAAAAAAATTCGACTTCAATTCAAATTGCCAATATGCCTATCGGGAAATCATTCAATTAAAACTTGCCAATGGTCAGCGTTTGCTGGATAATGAAAAAAAAATAAATCCTGAAAATCTCATTCCCTATTTTCTTGAAAACTATATTGATTTTTTTACGCTTTTCTTTAACGATGACCCCGACGAATATAAAAGAAGAGTAAAAAACCTTGAAATAAGACTCGATAAAATGGAGGAGGGGCCGGAATCGTCTCCATTCAAACTATTTTCTCGTTCCATTATTTATTTTCAATGGGCCTCTATAAAGATAAAGTTTGGCAATGCCTGGGATGGTGGATGGGCATTTCGTCGTTCTTTTTTAGTAATAAAAGAGAACCAGGAGTTGTTTCCGTCGTTTTTTCCAAACGAACTTTATCGTGGAGCCATGCAGGTAACCGCAGGAACTGTACCTGATGGTTATAAGTGGTTAAGTAATTTAATGGGAATTAAAGGAACACTTCAGGGTGGTTTTGATGCAATAAATACTTTTATAAGCAGAACCGATGAATGGTCAACGTTATTTCATGAAGAAGGGTTATTCTATTATTGTTACCTCAAGTTTTTTATTGAAAATGATAAGGAGGGTGTATTTCGTTTTATCCAACAACAGCAAATGGATCTTGTCAACAATCACTTGTTTGCCTATCTGGCTACCAATCTTAGTATTAATAATCAACAATCGGAAAATGCAAAAAAATAATTGCTTCGAGAAATTTGTCGGCTGATTATTTAGCAACTCCAATCTGGGACAAGGAAATGGGTCAGGCTAAACTCAATCATTTAGAAGCCGATGCGCCATTTTATTTTGAACGATTTCTAGAGAAAACAAAAGGAAATTCTTATGTTAAGGAAGTATTGCAAAAATTAAGTTGGTACTATTATTTAATGAATGATCATGCAAGGGCCGATCGATATAGGGCAGCACTTTTAAGGAAGGGTGCGCTGGAAATTGAATCGGATAAGCAGGCACAGAAAGAAGCAAAGACCAATGTGTGGCCAAATAGATTGTTATTGCAGGCAAGATTGCTGAATGATGGAGGTTTTATCCGGGAAGCCCTTCGGTTGTTACATGGAAAAAAATATACAGATTTTAATTTACCCGAAGAACAAACAGAATTTGAATACAGGGCGGCCAGGTTATATGACGATTTAGGAGCAAAAGCGGAAGCTATTGAATTTTATAAAAAAGCGATTATTCTTGGGGAAAATCGCAGGGAATATTTTGCTGCAAGGGCGGCTCTTCAACTGGGAATAATTTATGAGCAACAGGATAAAAAAAAGGACGCAATCATCTGGTATCAGTATTGTATAAATTTAAAGGATCACGAGTACAAAAATTCCCTGGACCAACGGGCCAAAGCCGGAATTGCCCGCTGTAAAAATCAGTGAAGAATTAGTGGGAATTTTAACTACTTCAGGCAACGGGAATCCATTAATTTGCTAACTGGAAATTATAACTATGCTAAAGAAATTAAGTATTCAGAACTACGTGATCATTCCTGAAATAGAAATTAATTTCAGCGATAAACTAAATGTGATAACCGGAGAAACGGGAGCTGGAAAATCCATTTTAATGGGAGCACTTTCTCTAATTTTAGGCGATCGGGCCGATACAACTGTTTTATTAAATCGAGATAAAAAATGCTGCATTGAAGGAACTTTTTCTGCCGGCAATAAGAAAGAAGTAAAAATTTTTTTGAAAGAAAATGATCTGGATGCTGAAGATGAATTGGTAATACGAAGAGAGATTAGCGCCAATGGAAAATCAAGAGCCTTTGTAAACGACACGCCGGTTAACCTCGAGCAATTACGAGCACTCAGCTCCCGCCTGGTAGATTTACATCGCCAGTTCGATACACAGGAATTAGGTGAAGCCGATTTTCAACGCGAAGTCTTGGATGCATTGGCCGGACATCAGGATGTTTTATTTCAATATCAACGTATCTATAAACAGTGGCAACAGGGCCTGAAGGATTTAGAAAAATTACAGGAGCAAAAAAAACAGTTTACCCGGGAATTTGATTATAATAAGTTTTTATTTGATGAATTGGAAGAGGCTGGGTTTGTTTTGAACGAGCTCGAAGAAGCGGATGCAATGTTAAAATTGCTGAGTAATGCGGAAGGAATTAAAGGAGCACTTACAAAAGTTGTTTATGAATTGAGTGAAGGTGATCAGCCATTTGTACAGCAATTAAAATCACTTTCCAGTCAATTGCTGCCTTATAGTAGTTTCCATGCTGAAATTCCGGCATTAATTCTGCGATTACAATCTGTTCATATTGAACTAAAGGATATCAATAGCGAACTCGAACATATCAATGACCAGATTCAATTCGATCCAAAACGCATTGAGCAATTGAATGAACGGATTGCGATAGGATATAAACTTCAAAAAAAGCATGGTGTTCAAACCACGGCGGAATTACTTTCTATCAAAAACAATCTTGAAGAAAAATTACAGGCAGTTTTAAACATCGATGAAGCAATCGTTTCTAAGGAAAAGGAGGTAGAGAATCAATTTGAAAATGCTCATACACTTTCTATAACGCTTTCAAATAACCGAAATAAGCAGATAAAACCTCTGCAGGATAAGGTGAGTAAATTACTTATACAGGTAGGAATGCCCAATGCCCGGTTACAGGTACGGTTGGAAAATGCGCCACTAAATTTTTATGGCGGCAATGATTTTGAATTTTTGTTTGATGCAAATCTACCAGCCGTACAGGCAGGCCTACCCGTAAGTAAAGCAGACAAAAATAGTCGATACGAACCTATCAGTAAAGTGGCGAGTGGGGGTGAGCGTAGCCGACTGATGTTATGTATAAAATCGCTGGTGGCACAATCGCTCGATTTGCCAACACTTATTTTCGATGAAATAGATTCTGGAATCAGTGGAGAAGCTGCACGTCAGGTGGGTATCATTATGAAAGAATTAGCCGCCAACCGGCAGGTAATTACCATAACCCATCAACCACAGATAGCAGGTAAGGCCGATACTCATTTCTTTGTTTATAAAGAAATAAAACAAGATGTTATAAAAACGAATATCAGGATATTATCGAATGAAGAACGAATAACAACCATCGCCCAAATGTTAAGTGGAGAAAAACCCACAGCAGCAGCGCTTGAGAATGCTAGAGAAATGGTAAGAAATTGATTTTCCAGGTTCATTTTATAAAAAGTCATTTAAGGAGATAATAGATGCTGCCATTCATGAAAATAATGCTTTTTTTTGTCGTGCTGTCTGCGGTTGCAGTTGGCGGTTATTGGTTGTATAGAAACCTGAATAAAAAAATTATAGCAAGCGAAACAATTACAGCCATTTTATTCTATTCTATCCTTCTGATTGCAGCGAATGTTCTATTAGTTTTTGGCGGGTCCTTTATATTGATTAATCTTTACGATCTATTGTCGGTATCCTCCTTTTAGACTATAATTTTATAAAATGAGTTTGAGAACACTACTCTTTTATGGGTTGTTGGCTGTACTGCCTGCTTATTATTTTAATAGATGGTTAATTGGTAAGGTTCATCCCCGGCGATCCGTTTTCAGGTTTATTATTTTTATTGTTTGTATACTGCTATTTGCCCTTGCTTACACAGGAATTGTCTCTTTTTTACTCACTCAATACGTTTGGCCGCGTCATTGAAATGTAACAATAAAGGGTGTTCGATTGAGGCGATTGCACCTGCTAATAGCAGAGAAAAAGATAATCGCTTAATAAGCCGTTCAGCTTTGGCGGCTGTATTTTCTAGCAATTTACTTCTTATTTTTACCCGCTTTTTCGATTGTATAGAAAGGGCTGTGCAAAAAATCAAAAAACTTCAAATTACTTTCTATGTCAAATAACTTATTGAAAGGGAAAAAAGGAATCATATTTGGTGCATTAGATGAGAAATCCATAGCATGGAGAACTGCTATCAAGTGTTATGAGGAAGGAGCACAGCTAGTACTTTCCAATGCACCTGTTGCCCTTCGTATGGGCGAAATAAATAAGTTAGCTGAACTTGTTAATGCACCTGTTATTGGAGCTGATGTTACGAATATGGAAGAGTTGAAAAATCTTTTTCAAAAATCAATAGAACATTTTGGTGGTAAGATGGATTTCATACTTCATTCAATTGGAATGGGAATCAACGTTCGCAAAGGAAAACACTATACCGAAATGAATTATGAATGGAACTCAAAAACACTTGATATCTCTTCTATGAGTTTACACCGGGTATTGCGTACTGCCTGGGATCTTGATGCGTTGAACGAATGGGGTAGTGTTGTTGCACTAACCTATATCGCTGCACAAAGAGTTTTTCCTGACTACAATGAAATGGCAGATGCAAAATCACTATTAGAAAGTGTAACAAGAAGTTTTGGATATCATTACGGTGTTAAGAAAAAAGTAAGAGTGAACACGATTTCTCAATCGCCCACAAAAACAACTGCAGGCAGTGGAGTTAAAGGATTTGATGGATTTATTAGTTATGCAGAAAAAATGAGCCCGCTGGGAAATGCGGATGCAGATCAGTGTGCAGATTATGTAGTGACCTTATTCAGCGATTATACCAGGATGGTAACCATGCAAAACCTCTTTCATGATGGTGGGTTTAGTTTTACCGGGGTTACACAGGCGGTGATTGAACAAATGGAAAAATAATTATTTTTGTAGTTTGTGGTTTGTAATTTTTAAACGACGTTTTTTTAACTAACTTTCTTCCAGGAAAACAATTCAACTACAAACTGTTTTTATGCAATGGATCGACTTTGTTGGCCTCTTCGGTGCTTTTTTATCATCAGTAACTTTTGTTCCCCAGGTATATAAGGTTTGGAAATCGCGCTCAGCCAATGATCTTTCTTACTGGACATTAATGATACTGGTAGGCAATGTAGCTACCTGGTTGTTTTATGGAATCGTAAAAAAAGACATAGCAATCATTATCGCCAACGGTATTATCCTTTCCTTAGCATTATTATTAGTTTATTTTAAAGCAACGTTTAAGAAATAATTTTTTGGGTATTGAATAATCATTGTCCATCTCTGCAGTAAATTGATTTTACCACAAAGACCAAGAACTAGTTATCACGAAGTGAAGGAGGCTTCTTTTTCTGTTCTCTACCACTTTGCGCTTCTGCGGTAAAAAATTGCTTTCACTTCGATTGATTTACTTAAAACACTCGTTAGCTTTTCATATTATTTCAACTATTTTTGTTCATAAATTTCCTTTTATGCAATTTCAACTTTCCGAAGAACACCTGATGATTCAACGAGCGGCCCGTGACTTTGCCCATAGCGAATGTTTGCCAGGTGTAATTGAAAGAGATGAGCTTCAAAAATTTCCAAAGGAACAGATAATGAAATTGGCTGAACTGGGGTTTATGGGAATGATGGTGGATCCAACATATGGTGGGGCAGGGATGGATACCATAAGTTATGTGCTGGCCATTGAGGAAATAAGTAAAATTGATGCGAGTGTTAGTGTTTGCATGAGTGTAAATAATAGTTTGGTTTGCTGGGGTCTTGATGCATTTGGAAATAAAGTGCAGAAAATTAAATATCTAACGCCCTTGGCACAGGGAAGAAAAGAAGGAGAATTATATATCGGCGCTTTTTTATTAAGCGAACCTGAAGCGGGTAGCGATGCAACTTCTCAACGTACTACCGCCATTGATAACGGAGACCATTACCTTCTGAATGGGATAAAGAACTGGATCACCAATGGTTCTTCTGCTTCTGTTTATTTAGTGATGGCGCAAACAGATGCTGCTAAAGGAAGCAGGGGTATAAACGCATTTATTGTAGAGAAGAATTGGCCTGGTGTAAGCGTAGGTGCAAAAGAAAACAAATTAGGTATAAGGGGTAGCGATACACATAGTATATCGTTTACCGATGTTAAAGTGCCAAAGGAAAATTTAATTGGAACGGATGGCTTTGGATTTACGTTTGCTATGAAAACTCTCAGTGGCGGCCGTATCGGTATTGCTTCACAGGCTTTAGGAATTGCTGGTGGTGCCTACGAGCGTTCTTTGAATTATTCTAAACAACGAAAGGCCTTTGGAAAAGAAATTATGCATCACCAGGCTATCCAGTTTAAACTAGCTGATATGGCTACCCGAATAGAAGCAGCGAAATTACTTTGTTTAAAAGCCGCCTGGGAAAAAGACAATAAAATTGACTATACCCTCAGTAGTTCTATGGCAAAAGTATATGCCAGTGAAACGGCTATGTGGACAACCGTTGAGGCAGTACAGATTCATGGAGGTTATGGATATGTAAAGGAATTTCACGTTGAGCGACTGATGCGTGATGCCAAAATCACGCAGATTTATGAAGGTACCAGTGAAGTACAGCGAATTGTTATTGGCAGGAGTATTTTAAAATAGTAGCAAGCGTTCCTTGTTCCTGATCGAAAAGTTTACAAAATTGAGTTTATTCGTTCAGTTTTGATTGTTATTATTGTTCATACACAATTCTTTTAATCAATAGATAGTCGAATTCTTATTCACTTTCGCGAAATTTGCTCATTAAATATGGCTATTAACAAAGAAAATTTTCTGAGCATCTGTAAGGAATTGGACGACCGGAAGGTAGCGCTGGTGGCGGTATCCAAAACAAAATCCGTCGAAGATATTCAACATCTTTACGATTTGGGTCACCGTGATTTCGGTGAAAATTATGTACAGGAATTAGTCGATAAATCAACAAATCTCCCCGGTGATATCCGATGGCATTTTATTGGCCACCTCCAAACAAATAAAGTAAAATATATTGCACCTTTTGTTTACCTGATTCATGGCGTTGAAAGTTTCAAATTATTACAGGAGATTAATAAGCAGGCGGCTAAAAATAACCGTGTAATAGATGCGCTATTGCAGGTGCATATTGCTGACGAGGAAACAAAGTTTGGATTAGACGAGCAGGAATTAAAAGACTTGATAAATAACGACGCAAACTCGCTAATGAAGAATATTCGTATAGTGGGTTTAATGGGAATGGCATCTTTTAGTACAGATATGAATCAGGTAAGGACGGAGTTTAGAAAACTTAAAAATATTTTTAATACGCTACAACTGCCGGCTAGAGGCTCCGAACTATTGATATCCAACTCACCAGTTCCGATTCTCAGCATGGGTATGAGCGGCGATTATAAAATTGCCATTGAAGAAGGAAGTACGATGGTGCGAATTGGAAGTCTTTTATTTGGTGCCCGATAATAAATATGAATTTGAAAAGAAATAGAGATTTTTTTGCCGCAAACATTATCGTTAAATTTTTGTTGCCAGTTACCATCTGCTTTCCTCTTTTTTCATATGCGCAAAAGCGTGATACTTCTTTTATTGAACCTTATACAAAAGTCTTTACCGGAAGAATTTATTTCTCTCGAAAATATACAAATTTTGGTATTGAAGGTTCACAGG
>JBJXDV010000382.1:0-14952 GCA_046153465.1 Chitinophagaceae bacterium | reverse complement strand
CCCATTTCTTTTCCATACGTTTTGGCTAAGTATGTCTTATCCTTGATACCCATGATATAGACAGAGATTCCGGTTGTGTTTGCACTCAAACCAATTTGATAAAACTCCCTGGTTGTTCCCCGTCCGGTCCGCTTTAATTTGGTTAAAACCTGCTCTGGTAGCAGGTTTTATCATTTTATTCGAAATTTTAATCGAACTCCGTATGCTTTTTTTGAAGACTTCTTACACAACTTTACAAAGAGTAATTTATCCTTATAAAGATACCTGATTTTGAGATCCCCTTTCGCTCTCAGTTTATCGTATTGCTGTTTGGCTTAGTGGCTTGCGAGGTATCATGCTTTAGTGATATTTTCCTGTATAATTTTATCTTCTGCTTTCATCATTTGTTGTTTTTAATTCTATTAAGTTCTTGGCCCAATTCTTTACATGCCTGCATACAAACTTTTTCAAGTTGTAAAACCATTTCAGCTATGCCGCCTGTTAGTTGTTGGGCGCTGGCATATTCCTGAATTTTTTTTGCAATATCTTCATAATCTTTACTAATTCCCATTATTGAAAACGATGGAATCATTTTATGTACCGCTGCATATAACAATTCCCACTGTTTATCTTTAAAACTCTGTTTCATAGTATTAATCAACGGCGGGGTTTGCTCCAGATACACTGAAATCATCTCCATCATCAATGCAGGATTAGATTTTGTACGGTGGTGCAGATAGGTTAAATCAATACAGCTTACCTCTTTCACTTCACCTTTTGCATCTATCTTTTGTTCAATTATCAACACAGGTTTTTTTACAAATCCCACAATTTTACTGTAGAGCAATCTTTCGTCAACAGGTTTTGCTATGTAATCATTCATGCCAACGGCTTTGCATTTTGCCACATCCACCGTAGTTACATCTGCTGTTAAAGCAATAATCGGGATACTTAAATGCAGGGTGTTCCTGATGTATTCAGTGGCTTGAAATCCATTCATTTCTGGCATTTGCAGGTCCATCAAAATAATATCGTAGTCTTTAGTTTGCAGTTTATCAATAGCAATTTTTCCGTTGGCGGTAATATCACATTCAAATCCAAAATCATCCAGCAAAGTTTTCATTAGTAATTGATTGAGGGCTATATCTTCCACCACCAATATTTTTATGTTTTTAATGTCTGTATCTAATTCTACTATATCAATTTCGGAACTGGCTTTTTCGTTTGTTTTTTGAAAAGACAATGTAAAAATAAATGCAGAACCTTCTCCAATTTTACTTTCTACCCTAATAGTACCGCCTTGTGGTTCTACCAATTGTTTTACAATGGCTAAGCCAAGCCCAGTGCCACCGTACAGCCTGGAAGTACCGCTGGTTGCCTGTTGAAAATTATCAAATATCTTTTCAATTTTATCTTTAGTTATTCCAATACCCGTATCTCTTACTGTAAATTCTATGGTAACTATTTCTTCTGCTTCGGCAAGTAACTGAACACTTACCGTAATGGCTCCAGTGGTAGTAAACTTTACAGCATTGCTTACCAGATTTAGAATAATTTGATGCAATCTTACAGGGTCGCCAACCAATACTTCAGGGATTTTATTATCAAAATCTATAATTAAGGCTAAGTTTTTTTCCTGAATTTTTGTTTCAAATAAATGCAGCATGGAAGTTATAGACATTGTTAATTTGAAAGGTATTTTTTCAAAAGACATTTTACCAGCATCTACTTTTGCCAAATCAAGAATATCATTGATAAGTACAATCAAAGAATCACCACTCATTTTTATGGCCGTTATGTACTCTTTTTGTTTGGCAGATAAATCTGTTCTTAAAACCACTTTTGTAAACCCAATAATGGCATTCATGGGTGTACGGATTTCGTGGCTCATATTTGATAAAAATTGTTGCTTGGCTTTCACCGCATTTTTTGCAGTTTCAGTAGCACTCTCTGCACTATTTTGTGCTTCTTTGGCAATGGTAGTTGCAAGTTCAGCTACTACTTTTGCTGCAGTTAATTCTCCTTCAATTTTTTTCTGCTCCGTCATATCTCTTGCCACTACCACCACACCCAAAACATTACTTTCTTCATCTTTATATACGGAGCCATTAAATAATACATCGGTTAGTTTGTGGTCTTTGATGGTTAGCGGATAATCTGCTACAAAGCCTTTAGTAAACACCTGCTGATAGCCTTCCCTGGCTTTTTCGGGGTCAGTAAAATAATCAAAAAAGTTGCTGCCAATTAAGTTTTCACGGGAAGTGCCGGTGATATTTACCGAAGCATTATTCATATCGGTAATTTTGCCGGCTGGGCTGATAGTAAATAAAGGGTCAAGACTTGCCTCAATTAAACTGCGGGCATAATTGGCGATCCTTAACTCTGCTGCCCGTTTTTCTTTTTCTTCGTTTTGAAAGAGTAATTCTTCGTTGGCAATAACCAACTCCGAAGCTCGTTTTTCTTTTTCTTCGTTTTGAAAAATAAGCTCTTTATTTGCAATGATTAATTCTGCAGCTCGTTTTTCTTTTTCTTCATTTTGAAAAAGTAATTCTTTGTTGGCGATGATTAACTCTGCAGCTCGTTTTTCTTTTTCCTTGTTTTGAAAAATGAGCTCTTTGTTTGTAATTATTAATTCTGCCGCCCGTTTTTCCTTTTCATCATTTTGAAATAGCAATTCCTTATTAGCAATAATTAATTCTGCTGCGCGTTTTTCTTTCTCATCATTTTGAAAGAGCAATTCTTTATTTGCGATAACTAATTCTGCTGCCCGTTTTTCCTTCTCATCTTCTTGAAAAGCAAGCTCGGTATTGGCAATGCCTAATTCCGCTGCCCGTTTTTCTTTCTCATCATCCTGGTAAGCCAATTCAATATTTGCAATACCTAACTCGGTAGCCCGCTTTTCTTTTTCATTATCCTGAAAAGCTAATTCCTTTTTTGCAATGCCCAGCTCTACAGCTCTTTTTCCTTTTTCTTCTTTTTGAAAAGCAAGTTCTACATTAGCTATACCTAATGCTGTTGTTAGCTGATATTGGTTTACCGAATTTTTATTTCTTTCAGACACCTGTGCTGTTACCTCTGTAAATATGATAATGATCCCTGTAATAGTGCCATTTTTTTCTCTCAAGGGTTGATAGTCGCAATTAAAAAATCGCTGTTCCTTTTTTCCATTGGTTATAATATCAAATTCATGTTCATCAATATGTTTTGTTTTGCCGCTTTCAATTACGGTATCAATTACAGATGCAAGGCCCTGGGTTTTAAGTTCGGGAAATGAACTGAATAATGGTTTGCCAATAATATCTTTTTCTTTACCCAATATTTGTAAATAAAAATCATTGGCAAATTCTATGCGATAATCTTTGCCTTTTAAAATAGCTATGGCAACAGGCGACTGCATAAAAGCATTATAAATATCTGTTTCAGGTATATTTATAGTTGATGAAGATTCTTTTATTTTTGGTATAGCCATTTTACTTATTTTAGATAAACTGTATTCTAAATTTGTTCAATCGGACTTCGCTTTTTATTCTTCAACCCTTTAAAGTGTGATGGTGAAAGACCGGTAACTTTTTTAAACTGATTGGATAAATGAGCAACACTGCTATAATTCATTTTCCAGGCAATTTCTGAAATGTTTAGTTCGCCATAAATAATCAATTCTTTTATCCTTTCTATTTTATGGGCAATAATAAATTGCTCAATAGTAGTACCCTGTACTTCTGAAAATAAATTGGAGAGATAGGTATAATCATGCTCAAGTTTTTCGCTTAAAAAATTAGAGAAATTTGTTTTTATTATTTCCTCTGTATGATGGACCATTTCTATAATAACCGCTTTTATTTTTTCAATCAATATGGCTCTTTTATCGTCCATTAATTGAAGACCTACTTCAAGCAAGCCAATTTGTAATTGCTCCCACTGACCGGCAGAAATATTTTCCATTATTTCTATCGCGCCCAAATCAACAATTACAAAGTGAAGTCCCAGCTTTTTCAGTTCTTCTTTAACCGCCGTTTTGCAGCGGTTACTCACCATGTATTTGATGTATAATTTCAATTATAATTTAATTTTAGGCGGTAATTATCCAAAGATGCCTTCTTTAAACAGGAAGCGGTTGTATAATTATATAAATTAGTTACACAATTCACAGATTTATACTAAAGATGAAAAGGCCGTTTTGCTTAAATGGTAGGCTTTTATTACGATTGTTCGGTATTATACTTATACCCTTAGTTGATATTGAGCAAACATCAGGCAGGTGCAATAACAAAAGCAAGTGTTGAATATTTATCTGTAAAAGTGGGGCAATTATGGATGCTAAAATATTAAATAAATAGCAATAAGGATATAGTTGTACTTTTTAGGACCTTATTTATTTCTAATTTTTTTAAAGTAAAGAAAGAAACAAGTTCCCCGTCCTTCTTCAGAAACTACGTTTACTTCCACATCGTTCGATTTAAGGATATTGTATGTTAAGGCTAACCCCAACCCAAGGCCATTTGGTTTATTGGTGTAATAAGGCTTAAAAATATTTTTTAGATTTTCTTTTTTTATTCCGCATCCGTTATCAGCAATATGTATCTCATATTTACCACCGGTGGCTATTGTTGTCAACTGCAATATCCCACCTTTTGATGGCATGGCATCAATCGCATTTATAATAATATTAGTTAACGCAATTGTCATCTTTGGTTCATTCACTACTAACTGAAAATCCTGCTTTGTATAGTCTTTACATACTGAAATATGTTTTAGAATAATTCTATCACCTACAATTTTAAGTACATTATCTAATACCGGTTCCATGGATTGTTTTAAAGGTAGTACATCATCCTGCTGTTCCTTAATTAACAAATTGATAAGCCCGTTAATTTTTATACAACTTCGTCTTATAATATCAAGGTATTTCTGTCTATTATCATCAGGCACTTCCAGCTCCAATAAATCAACCGACAAATTAATATTGGTCAATGGATTTCTAACTTCATGTGCCAGTGTTGAGATAATTTGTCCGGGTATATTATTCATCATTTTAGGGGCTTTGCAAACTAAATTTAAATTATAATTATCTACTGCCGTTTTTACAGTCTTAGCTGTAAGGGCTGGCTCAGCATAAATCATTATTTTAAATTTTTGGTAATGACTAATGATACAAAGGTGAATTTTATAATGAGCATTATTGTTGCATAACTTTTTAAATAATTTATATCATTCACACATTTGTATAAATAGAATTTATTGGAATCTTATTTCATATTAATTAAGGTGATTTGTCTCCAATTAATAATGTTGTTTATAATATTTTTTGCTATGGCTATGCATATATTGACCAGGGCGTTTAAAGTGTGAATGATACAACAGGTATTTTTAATTCTGTAACACTTTACTTAAACAAAAACACCATCTTCAATCGAGGCATCATCTGCAACTCAATATTTTCAAAGAATATTAAAGAGGTATGGATAAAATCTATCAGTTAAATAAAGAACAGATTTTAGAACAGTTTAAAACATCGCTTACAGGTTTAAAAGATGAAGCTGTTTTATTGCTGCAAAAAGAGTTTGGAGAAAATGCTTTGACCGAAACCAAACAAAAAAGTAAATGGTTAATGCTGCTGGCGCAGTTTACCGATGTGATGATTATCATTTTACTTATTGCTGCTGTTATTTCATTTGTTTCAGGTGAGCATACAGATGCGTATGTAATTCTTGCCATTATTATTGGTAACGCCTGGCTGGGATTTTCACAAGAGTACAATGCTGAAAAATCAATACGATTATTACAAAAGATGGTACCCCAGTTTGCATTGGTGCTACGCAATAATAATCCCATAAAAATTGAATCTGATAAACTTGTACCAGGAGATATTGTACTCCTTGGAGCCGGAGATATTGTACCGGCAGATGGAAGATTACTAACAACACATTCATTTAAAACGGATGAAGCATCTCTAACAGGAGAAAGCAATACTGTTGAAAAAAGAACCGATGTCATTACTGAACAAAACCCAGTGCCGGGAGACCAGCACAATATGGTTTTTAAAGGAACCCATGTAAGCAATGGCTCTGCAAAAGCAGTGGTAACAGCTATTGGGATGAACACGGAATTAGGAAAGATTGCAGGCTTATTAAAAGTACCCTCTCAAAAAACACCACTTCAAAAACGGTTAGCTGTTTTTAGTAAGCAATTAGCCGTAATAGTAGTACTTATCTGCGGGGTAGTTTTTGCTGAGGGATTATGGCGTGGTGTTCCTGCTTTTCAAATGTTTCTCACTGCACTTTCGCTGGCAGTAGCTGCTTTGCCCGAAGCTTTACCTGCTGTTATTACGATTGCATTGGCAAAGGGTGCAAGCCGCATGGTAAAACAGAAAGCATTAATGAGAAAACTACCGGCAGTTGAAACCCTGGGTTCTGTAACTTATATCTGCAGTGATAAAACAGGAACACTTACCCAAAATATAATGACGGTAGAAAAGATGCAGGCTGCCCCGGAGAAAGAAAGTTTATTGATGCAGGCCATGATGTTAAACAATGAAGTACGTTTTTCTGATGATGGGCTATTGGGAGACTCCACTGAAACTGCATTGGTTGACCATGCTTTAGATAATGGTCATTCAAAGGAAGCAGCCGACAAGGAATTTCCTTTATTAGCAAAACTGCCTTTTGATTCTGAAAGAATGAGGATGAGTACACTGCATAAACATGGCGACAAATGGATGTTGTTTGTAAAAGGTGCTCCCATAAAAATGGCGGAAGTATTGGCTGCAAAATATAAAGAAGAGTTGCCGCAATGGCTTGATAAAAATAAAGAGTGGGCAGCCAGTGGCTTACGGGTTTTATTTTTTGGATATAAAATATTTGATACTAATCCCGGTGAAATAAAAACAGATGCAGAAAATAATTTGGAATTTTTAGGTATTGCTGCTATGATAGACCCACCAAGGGAGGAAGTGATAGCGGCGATTAAAGAATGTAAAACAGCAGGTATAAAAACGGTAATGATTACCGGCGACCAGGCACTTACTGCTACCGCCATTGCAGAACGCTTAGGAATGATTGAACCAAAACATAACGGAGTAAAAACAGGAACTGACCTGACTTATTTATCTGCTGAAGACTTAAAAGAAACCGTAAAGATTACTTCTGTATATGCAAGGGTATCACCAGAACAAAAATTAAATATTGTAAAAGCTTTGCAGGCCAACGGAGAATTTGTAGCCATGACAGGTGATGGGGTAAATGATGCACCTTCTTTAAAACAATCAGACATTGGTATTGCAATGGGTATTACCGGAACGGATGTATCGAAAGAAGCAGCAGACATGATTTTACTGAATGATAATTTTGCCACCATTGTTAAAGCAGTAAAAGAAGGCAGAAAAATTTACGATAACATCAGAAAATTTATTTTGTATGTACTCTCCTGCAACCTGGGTGAAATACTGACTATTTTTTTTGCTCCCCTTGCAGGCTTTGCCATTCCATTATTGCCCATACATATTCTTTGGATAAATTTGGTAACAGATGGTTTGCCCGGTCTGGCACTTGTAGCGGAAGAAGCCGAAACAAACACGATGAACAGGCCACCCCGGCCACCTAAAGAAAATTTATTTGCCGGGGGCTTGGTGGCCAAAATATTATTATCAGGAAATATCATTGCTGCCGCATCTATTTTTATTCAATGGTGGGCAATACAGCAGGGATATGATGTTAGAACACAACAGACGATGGTATTTACAACACTTTGTTTTGTACAATTAGGTAATGCACTTTCTGTACGTTCATTTTTTCATTCTATTTTTTCAAAGCACTTATTTACCAACAAGGCTATGTGGGCAGCTATTACAGGCACAGTGGCACTTCAGTTAGCTATTGTTTATGTACCGTTTTTACAAACTATTCTAAAAACCAGTTATTTGGAATGGAAGGCAATGGCAACTATTTTGATGGTTACTGCTGGTGGGGTGCTTTGTATTGAACTGATAAAATATTTAATGAGGCAAAAATATTTTAAACAGTAAAATTATTTTAAGCGTACCTATACCGTGCTAATGTTTTTGCATCACAACAAAAAACGATGATTATAACCACTATCATTAACAGCATACAAAATATAAATGGATTGTAGTGGGCACCGTAATTTGGAATTAAATACGGACTTATATTGATCATCGTGTGAAAAAGTACCATTGCAAAAACGCTTTTACCTGCATTGTTAAATATCCAAACCATAATTATGCGCAATAAAACAGTGCTGATGCATTGCCAAATAATCCAGGTAGTTGTTTGATGCGCCTGGTAATAAGGAATGATATGCCATACCGCCCAAATAATCCCTACAATGATACTTGCCTTTAATGCGCCATATTTATTTTGCATCGGATTTATAATGTATCCACTCCAGCCAATCTCTTCGCCAATGGCGCCAATAAAATAGACAATAAAAAAAATGCAAATAGATAACAGTGACAATGCAGGTAAGGGTAATAATGCCCCTGTAAACTTAACATACCAATACGAAAGCAACGCTATAGTGGGCAACAGAAAAACGATAGGTACATACCATTTTTTATTATTAATTTTTTTAAAGTCGAAGGACTGCTTTAGTAATTCTTTAACGCCTTGCATTTTTTGTCTTTTATAAACAAGCATTACTGCGGCTAGTAAAGGGCAGAAAGTCATTAACGCACTTATAGGGAGATTTATTGGAAGTATTTTAGTTGTATCGGGTGCAAGGACTCCTAATATCCAAAATGGAACAGAGAGCATTAAAACCAACAAAAAGAATTTGAAGTGTGATTTATTTTTTGGCAGAATGTTATCCATTATTGTTGTATATAAAATGTTAGGTGTTGACTGGAGAGATTTTACTATGATACCTGTAGCTTGCCAATGTTTTTGAACCCCAAAGAAAAATAATGATAACAGCGATAACTGCAATTAATGAATAATGAATATATGGATAGTTAACCAAGGGATTGTGTATTTCATCCTTTGGAAACAATATCCTTCCCAAATTCAACATCGTATGAAATAAGATACAGGCGAATAAACTTTTTCCGGTGTTGTTGAAAATCCAAACTATTAAAACCCTTACTGCTACTGTACCAAGAGTTCCCCAGGCTATCCAAACTGCATTATGCCCCTGTTGTATGATGGAAGGATAATGCCAAACTGCCCACGGAATACCAATAATAATACTTGCTGATAATGCTCCATACCTTGCTTGCAGGGGTTCAATGGCATAGCCCATATAGCCAACTTCTTCGGCAATTGCTCCAAGAAAAAAGAAACTAAACAGCACAGGAATCGAGAGAAAAGAAATATGAAATTTAGTGGCAACAGGTAATCCTGAAAAGTAAATTATTAGATAAATCAATAAATACATTATTGATGGCAGAAGAATGACAGGCATAAACCATACCTTTTTTTTGACACGGCCAAAGTCGAAAATTCGTTTAAATAATTTATTAATACCGCTGCGTCCATCTTCTTTGTAAACTAAAATGCTTGCTGCAATTAAAGGAGTAAAAGCGGCAAGAATATCAGTGATAGGAATATCCAATGGCAGCCCTTTAATGTCAATCATTGTTTCAAGTATCCATAAGGGAATAGAGAGGCTGTAAACTATTAAAAAGAATTTTAATGGTTGTTTATTGGATGATTTGGCTGTATCCATTATTGCGATTGATAAAATATTATGACTCCAGTTTTTTATAAAAGCCTCTAACCTGCGGCAGCAATGCAACAAAAATTAATAGAATAGAAAATAACATATAAAAGTTGTGCAACCAACCTACTGCCTGCAGAAAATACATTTCGGTTTGTAACCAGATGATAAGTGTAAAAGCCACATAAATACTATAAGACCATGCCCAGTGCATGTCATTAAAAAAATTAAACCACTCCGCAAATGAAGAAGTTATTTTTTTGCGCAAGGCAAATGCCAATAAACCAGGAAAAAGCCCTAAGACGACAAATAAAATAATTCCAGGTATTAAAAAATTATCGAAAGGAGAATTTTTTAATATGGATAATGGTAAACCACCCAATAATTTTCCCGATGGAGAAATAATTAATGCACCACCGCCAGCAATGGCACTTAATCCAAGAAAGGATAATAAGAACAAATGAATATTTTTCGCCATTTTTGATTTCATAAATATTGATTTACAAGTCTGTAAATGATGCCACAAACTATGAGTATAAAAAAGGTTGTATAAATCAGCTTATTATTTTTTGCTAACCAATTGGGCAGGTAAATATCAAAGTTATCCTTATTAGAATCTGAATATTTACGAGCCATTATGGTGAGCGGACATATTTTTTTAAAAAGAAGTAATACTAATCCCTCTGCTATAATTAGTGCAATACCAATCCAAACATATTTATCAATTTTATTTACGATTACTGCGTACGCCATATAGAATAATACCACATTGAAGAAAAGCCAAATGATGGTGTGAATGATTTTAGTAATTATTAATTTTTGAACATCTGCTATCATCAGGATTTTCTTATTGTTGGTGTAGATTTAATGTTGCCGGTAATTTTTACTCTTTCCCCGTCAGAAAGATTTTTTGGCTTATATTTTATCAGTAAATAAATTGCAAGCAATACAAAGCCCGTACTTACAACTGCCACAATATAATTTTTATCAAAAGCAGAGGCTATGTTATTGGTTAAATGAAATATAATGGCAGCTAATACACATCCTCTGCTCAAATTGAAGATTGATGTGAGTATAATTGCTCCGACAAAAATCCCAAAGAAAAAACCTATCGAAATTCCTATACTAAAATTAAACCGCCACAAAAAAAATGGCGCATGCCACAATGCCCAAATAAATGTGAGTATAACAGTTGATTGAAACGCAGAATATTTTGATTGCAAATGAGGCAAAGCAAAACCACGCCAACCCAATTCTTCAAATAAGGCATAAGCAATAAAAGGTAATGCCCATCCTAAATAAGAAACTAAGTCTGTTAGACTGAATTGTTCTTTAGTAACTGCAAATGAAAACCATTTACCCGTAAACAGTGGATACAATAGCCACCCTATAAGAAAAAGTAAAAGCGGAGAGCAGGAAAGTAAAAGCGTTTTTTTATTTAACCTGTTTGGATGAAGTGTGGCAAATAATTTCTTCAATCCATCTCTTTTATAAAATAACTTGGTTGTGATAATTGCAGAAATAAACGGCCCTAATGAACCAAAAGTAAAATAGATATTAAGCTGATTAAGTGAGATGGCATTTTGTGTATAAAGAAAATAAATTCCAATAACAAATGTCCATGTTATTGAATAGGCGATGATGATATATGTCCAAAGTTGTTTCAATTTTTATCAGCTAAACTATTTTTATTATTCAAAATATCTGTTTTAATTATTTTCCTTACAAGCTCAGGTTCTTCCAATAATGGGCTGTGTGCTGAATTGTTGAAAGTGTAAAACCCTTTTAGTGGTGCATTGAGTTTTGCTAAATATGCTTTTGATAAATCTATATTAACCGTTAAATCATATTTTCCACTGAAAAAATAAACAGGAATATCAAGTTTAGTAATTGCAGCTGTAAAATCTGTTTCCAGCATTTCACTTATCAAATTTGCTTTGGGTAAAAATGAAAATTTTGATTTCCAGATGCTTATTTTTTCTGTCAACGTATAAGCTTTACAAGTCCATACAGGAATAAAAATATCCCAGAAAACTGATTTCATTTTGTGCATGGTTCCAATTCCCAACTCATGCATACACTTATCACGTATGGAAGATTTATAGAATGAACTAATATTTGAATCAGATGCTAAAACAGGATATTTTTTTAATTCATTAATTCTTCTTTCATTTCCACCTGCCGCATATTTCTCCAACATATATTTATACGCTATTTTTTCTGATTCAGCCTGATTTGTAATCTGACCCATTCCAATGTATGCATAAAACAATGTTGGTTCTCTTTGCACTGCAAGAATGGCTATCGGTGTTCCCCCTGAATGAGCCATTATGTAAATCCTTTCTTTACCAAAACGTTTGCGTAAATAATTTGTAACCTCAATTGCATCTGATGCAAGCTGATGAAAATTCATACTTTCCAGCGTTACATCATTTGTGTAAGAAAGTCCTCCGCCACGCTGTTCCCAGTAGCATACCGTAAAATAATCTTCAAGCCCAGGCTTATATTTATCAATTAAAAAATAATTTGGGAAAGCAGGTCCACCATGCACATACAAAAGAACCGGATTGCTTCTGTTTCTGCTTTTTATAAACATTCCTTGAGTTACGCCTCCAATTTTTATAAATGTTTTTTCTGCAATACTTCCAGGCATTATTCTACCAGTTTCATCTTTATATGGTTCAATTTTGCCAGGACTATATGCTAATAAAATAATGGTTAGGATTAAAAATAATCCTAAAAGAATTGAAAATAGTATGACCAACATTCGTCTTATTTTTTTTAGAAAATGTTTCATTGGGCTAAAACTTTCTTAGTTAATAAAATCCTATTCCGATAAATTAACAACGAAACGGTAATTAAACTTGCTATTATCAAACTTGTATCTTCTACAATACCAAATTGAAATGCCGCCATAAAACCTATAACAGACCAAACAAAGGGAATGATAAGAATTGCAATTGGACATTTTTTAGTATTCAGTAATAGTAACCCAAAAGTGAAAATAGTTGAAGGACAAGGCAGACCAAATGTTGGCGAAGAAGGATAAACATGCTGAAGAAAATATCCTACGATTGGATAGATGATTAATGCAAATAAAATCAAAATCATTCCGATAATTCCGTACTTGTCTTTTTTAAAATGGAATGAAAATTTAGATTGAAAAACACCCCCCATTATAAATAAAATACCCTGAATAATAAATAACCCACCAAATAAGTATGCAGCTTTATTTATTGCAGTAAAGAAAATTAGGTGATAAACAATTCCCATCCATAACCATAAAAAAGAAAGTATGATACTGATAATTTTATCAGATAGTGGATTGGGTTTTATTACTAAATAAATAGCAACAACACTTATTAAGTAAAAAATAACCTGCATGGGAAAAACTGCCTGATTATAGTTTTTAAAAACTTCTAAAAATTGTTCTATCGTAAATGGTGGTTTCATTTATTTTAATTTCTGAAATTATTGCTGCTTTTTCCCTAACGCTTCTACTTCATCCAACCACTGCTTTCTCTCTTTATCGTCTGAAGATTTTATGGTTGCAAATGCGGTAATCTTTACAGGGTTTACACCACAAAATTTTAGGATTCCAATTTTCATAGAGTTGTGTCCGGCATTTTTATTAATCAACCAATAATACCATGCAGGTGTATCCATTGTTACAATTAATCTTGCGGTTTTTCCTTTTAATAATTTATCCCAAAAAGGTCCTTTTGTATGATATTTAAAAGCAAAATTTGGAAGAAATGTTCTATCAATAAATCCCTTTAATAAAGCAGGATATGTACTCCACCAATTGGGATAAACAAATACAAGGTGGTCTGCTGCCAATATATCTTTTTGGGCTTCAATTAAATCAGGTTCCAGCTCAGAAATTTTTCTATAACCATAAGTAAGGATTGGATTAAACTTTAGGTCTGCCAGATTAATTAGTTTACAATCTCCGCCAGCAGCATCTGCTCCTTTTTTATAACTATCTGCCAGGGCAAAACAAAAACTTTCTTTATCGGGATGCCCGTTAATGATGAGTATTTTTTTCATTGTATTATTATCTTTTATTTATTTAAACCCTTATTTAATTTACTGCCACCAATTATACACAAACCAAAAAAAATAACAGCCGGTAATAAAAACCAAAATGAAAATGTTTCTATATAAGTAAAAGTCATCCAATTTTTCAACAAAGCATATAGCAATAAATACAGAATTACAAGTGTAGCAAATGCTGTAATACAACTTATAACAATTGCTTTTCTGTTGCCAAAATTTGGATTAAAATATTGCAAAACCATTTTAAAAATAACTCCTGCAATGGCTCCTGATATTGCTGAAAGCAAAGCCATTAAAAGAGAGAATATAGCTACTGAATAAGCAATAGAAAAACCATTCTGCATTAAAATATTATTCCGTTCCCCAACTGGCATAATATTGCAAATAGTAATAGTAGAACGAATGATGGCATACAGCATTATAATCAGCGAATAACTAAAGACTGCTGCTACTGCCAGCTTTGCACCTGCATAAGCTACTTTTTTATTAGAAATATTTATTTTTTTGTTTGCCATTTTTATTTTCTTTCTGACCGTTGTTTTATACCCATCATCATTCCCGATTCCATAATAAAATGCAGCGGCTCAAATAATGCATAATAATATGCTGTAGTAAATTTGCTTTGTTTTGTTTCCATAGATGGGTAGCGAACAATTAATCTTGTATTCGCCGTATCAATTGCCTGCAAATAAAAAGTCCATCCATTGAGGGAATAATATTCATTTTGTTTTACAAAACTCACAAGTGCATAGCCTTCATTTTTTCCATAATAAACCGTATCACCCGGATGAGGATTTTGCCATTCGGGATTAACTGTGCCTGCATTTACCATCTTGGCACCGAATAAATTTTCTAACCAATAGTAGCTGTTAAAGCCACCACGGTTTTGCCCTGTCTGAGCAATCCATGGCCATATTTTTTCTTTAGGTGCATGTATGTTAATGGCACGGGTAGAAACGATTCTATTGGGAGAAATAAATTCATCTGCCGGAAACTTCATATTTATTTCTGCAGATGTTGCCCCCCAGCTAATATGTTGAGGGCGAATAAAAATGCAATAGACTAATGCAATAAATACATACAACAGTAAAGTGAATTTTACAAATAGAACTATTCTTTTCATGTACTTAATAATTTTTTATTATCGCTAATAAACATTTCAAAATTTCTCGGTTCATGGCCAGTAATCTGTTGAATACAGTTTGTTACAGCAGGTTCTTTTTGAAACCTCGGGAAATAGTGAAG
>JBJXDV010000381.1:0-4164 GCA_046153465.1 Chitinophagaceae bacterium | reverse complement strand
CTCCCAACGACAAACACGACCTAACCGCCACCCAATTATCCGGCAATCCTATCCTTGAAAAAACATTCGACAATGAAGCCATCGTCGGAAAATTTTCGAATGCAAAAGGAGAGCATGTTAAAAAAATACAGGAGGCACTCATACAACTAGGCATTGCGCTCACTCAATTCGGGGCCGATGAAAAATTTGGAACGGAAACAGAAAACGGAGTTAAAGACTTCCAACAGAAAGCCAATATGAGTAAAAACGAATTAGATGGTATTGTGGGTAGAAAAACAATTGGCTTATTGGATAAAAGTTTACGAGACAATAAAATTTCTTCCGACACCGATAAGGCAGAAGATGATCTAAAATTAAACGATCCTAAAAAAAAGGCAGAAGATGAAGCCTGCAAAGGCAAACCTGCCGACAAAGCATGCCCTGTTCCCAACACCGCAGTAACTAACGGCGCTGATGAAGCGATTACGCGTATTGATAAAGTATTGTCTGAACAATTACCTCCTGTAAAAAATTCTAAAGCCGACTACCCAACTATATTTGGCAGCCTGTTCCGAAATAATGATGCGCGCCCGGTTACAGACACTGCCGACGAAGTAAAAACAAATTTCAATATTATAAAATCATTTATTGCTACCCTGAAAACCGATCCTTCGCATGTACGATGCGGTACTGAATGCGATGGCGGTTGCAGAAGCGGGTCGCCAGCTTATCATTCAAAAGTGGAAGGCAAACATATCATTACTTTTTGTCCCGATTTTGCTACGCACAAGGAAAGGACTTCTATTGTTATTCACGAATGCCATCATGCCTCTATTCCAAAGTCAAAAGATATTGCTTATGCCGATACCAGGTTGATTGACAAATTGGATCATAATGAAGCACTGCGAAATGCGGCTTCCTTTCATTTATATGCTGCCCTGGTGGAAGACCCCGGAAGCGATAACATTGGCCCAAAAGTGAAAGACACGAATAAAATCAGTAATGGTACGCAACAAAAAAATGTGGACCAGGCCCTGGCCTTTATACAACAATGGTTCAGGCTGGTAACTTTTGATATGTCGCGTGTGTCAACGGATATGGATGAAGCGAGGCAAAATGGAAAGTATTCAGCAAAAAGCAGAACTGATTTGATTAATGATATTTATGCGAAATGGTTTAGTGTAACGCCAGCCCCGGCAAAGCCATCCGAAACCGACGTGAAAAAAGCAAAAGTGATTGAAGAAAGAAGCAATACGATGAACGGCACATTTGATAATCCCTTTGCCATTAACGAATCGGCTACAGTAAGCGAGTGGGAACGAGGACCTGGAAAAAAAATTCAATTGAACCAGGCATTGATGGATCTGGATATGAACCATATGGTCATTGCCTTGCTACAGGAATTGGTTCATGCCACACCCGAAATTAGTGCCGAAAGCGAACCATTGTATGTAGGAGCAATAAATGATTTAAGAAATGACAGGGAACTTGCCCCGCAATAATAATCGAATATTTTTAATGCATGAGAGCATCGCCAACAAAAAATGAATCAATAACGGGAAGGAAAAGCAATCTTTTCTTTGCGAAGAATGGCAGGGATGCTTTTTTCTCCGATCATAGTATTCAACCAAAGCTTACTGTGAATCAGCCAAATGATAAATATGAACAGGAAGCCGATGCCATGGCCGATAAAGTAGTGCAACGGCAAGCTATTCCATTTTTCAATCGACCAAACCACCCTCACTCATTTTTCAATACATCCTCTAGTTCCATTCAACGTAAATGTACTGCATGCGAACAGGAAGAAAAACTACAAAAAAAAGATTCTGATGAAGAAGAAATGGAAACCCTGCAACGGAAACCAATATTCGAAAGTAATCAGGAAGAACCAATTCAAAGAAAAGGAGATGCAGTAGCTCAATCTGTTTCATCTCCATCTCTTGAAAGCAGTCTTAGCAATTCAAAAGGTAACGGCTCATCAATTCCAACATCCACGAACGATTCAATGAGCAATACTTTTGGAAATGATTTCAGTCATGTAAAAATACACACTGATTCTTCTGCCGTTCAAATGAACAAGGAATTAAACGCCCAGGCATTTACTCATGGCAGTGATATATATTTTAATGAAGGAAAATACAATACCAATAATACGGAGGGTAATCGTTTATTGGCTCATGAGTTAACACATGTGGTACAACAGAATAAACTAGATGATAATATTATAAGTAGAGCAGTGAGTGATAGAAGCGTTTGCGATCGCACTGTTGACACTGCCGCACCACCCAGTCCACTAATTTTTGTTATTCTGTCAAATACAATTGCTGAAATGCATCTTTCTACAGCAAAGTTGACAATGACTTTAGATATGATGAATACTTCGGGAAATTTAGCGGGACCTGCTTTTGATGCCTATCGAAGAAGGTTTGCAGATCCCGTTGCAGTAGGAAATAAATTCCGAAATAGGTTTAATAGTACTTTGCTTAATTCTCTTGCCGAAGCTCAGGCTTCAGAAATGACATCTCTTATAGGGATACTGGATCGAATTGGAAACGTTTTAGCACGCGATATTGATTATCGTTGTATTGGGCCACATGCGAGGACCATTGGCGGTACTCTTTTTGATTGTGCAACTACTGGTTTTTCATTAATATCTACACAGGGCGTTAATAGAATTATCATTTGCCCATCTTTTTGGGGTTTAAATCCAGGCCAAAGAGGGGTTGGCTTAATTCACGAAGCGGTACATATCTTATTTCCCTTTGGGGATCACGATACAGCCCCTTTTGCCCAAAGTTCAAATCAACGACGTACTGAACCCGAATGTTATGCAAGTTTAGTAGCAGATTTAAATAATGTACAGCCTTTAGATCCGAGTTGCCCACCAGTGTAGAAACTAAATTTTGAGAATAAAAGCAAGGATTGAAAATTGGTAACTAAAAATGATAACAATGAAATCTGTGCAGTCAAAAAGTAATAGAAGGGAACCTTTAGGGAAAACGAAATCATTTTTTTTTACAAAAGAAAAAACTGATGATTTAAAACAAAACAATGAGTCATTTTTCCCAGTTAAAAATATACTTCAAAGAAAAACCGGAGATGAGCATAATTTGAAATCAGCTAAGTTTAAAGGCAATGCTGACCTCGAAGCTTGTTATGATGGTGATCAGCAAAGGTATCTTCATCACGGATCGTCCGGCGAGTCGGTTAGAAAAGTTCAGGAGGCATTAATTGAATCAGGATATCCATTACCTATCTATGGAGCAGATGGAAAATTTGGAAACGAAACTGGCAATAATATATCCCGGTTAAAATCCGATAATTCAATTACTCCATCTGATCCTGTGGTAGGACAAAAAACCATTGCAAAGCTTGATGAAATGATGGAGAATAAAGGAAAAGATAATCCTCCCAATTTAAATTCATGTTTGGATTCATCAGTAAGCCAGGAAAAAGAACCGTTGCCGGATATACCAATACCAACAGTTACAAGAATGAAAGCTGATGAAATGTTTGAATTAATTAAGAAAAAACAAACACCCGGGCATTTTATCCCAACCAATCCTCCATTAGGTGCTACCATACCGGAACTTAATAATGTTCAACCTGCAAAGGCTAAAGCAATACCAATTCCTGGAGAAAATTGTTTTCAATGTGTGGCAGAATGGGAGATGGTAAAACCAAAAGTTGATATTTTTATTGCTACTGGAACTTTTTCCGATGAACCAAAAAGATTTTTTGCTTCTCAGCAGGGCAGTGTTTCGGGATGTCCTGTTGGTGTTTCCTTAAAAGAAGTAAAAAAAGTAATTCTCCCTGAAGCGGAGCCCAAAATACTGGATGCTGAATTAGAGCATTGGTCAGATTTTGTTTTTTCCTATCTCTTTGTTGTTGGCAGGTATCTTTCAAACATCCGAAGATTAACGCCATCTCGTTCGCATTTGAAAGCACAAACTGAAGACGAGTGTTCACAGAAAGTTGATCAATTTATATTAGAAACCACAATAAGATTACCTGTTCCAAATCCTTTAGGAAATTTTGGTGATATAATGGGCAGAGACTTAATAGATCTGTATCATCCAAATACAGATAAAAGGGATAAAAATAATCACTCAGCGATATCTAAACCTCCAAAAAATAAATTACCCGTTTTTCCAAATATTGATACAGATGTTAACCCTTTTGGTT
>JBJXDV010000380.1:0-5910 GCA_046153465.1 Chitinophagaceae bacterium | reverse complement strand
TGAATAATAAAAAATTAAAATTATAGAATCTAAAAGAATTTTTCTATACTAATTGCATCTTTATTTTTGAAAAATCTAATACCAACGGATATTAAAAAAATTACAGGAAAGAGTTTTCCATATTTATTAATTCTCATTTTTTATTTAACAGTCGATTTCGTTCCGATCGGAGGCTCGCTTGATATTATTGGTCCTCAATGGTTTTATTGTAGCTTTCTTAACCTTATTTCGCTAGCGTATCTATGGTTCTTTAAAAAAAGCACTATCAAAGAAAATCATGCTCAGGGATTACGTTCGCCTATTCCCATTTTTTATTTCCTTTATTCTCTTTTCGCTGGTATCTCTATTTTTTTTGCAATTAATGCAGTGGAAGGATTTGTTGTATATGCCAGGCTAATTACAACCTTTATTTCATTTCTTATATTT
Source organism: Chitinophagaceae bacterium (assembly GCA_046153465.1). Lineage (GTDB taxonomy): Bacteria > Bacteroidota > Bacteroidia > Chitinophagales > Chitinophagaceae > Endoryza. The sequence goes on along the minus strand of JBJXDV010000380.1, from coordinate 5,484 downwards.
CTACATTTATTTAAGCAGAAGGAAGAATTTTTCCCGATACTGGCGCAGATAATTACCCTGATTTTAATCTACCAATGTTTTGAAGAATTAAAGACTTTTTTCACTGGTATCTCTGAAGTTGGAATTGATCAGTCCATACTCAGGATGCAGGCCGGAATGGGCAATAAAAATATTTTCGCGGCCAGTATAATTATAAAACTACCCTTTGTGTTTTTTTGCATTTCCAACACAAAAATAATTTTGAAAATATTTAATGCATGTATTTTGCTGGTTGCTATATATACACTGTTTTTAGTAAACGCACGCGCTTCTTTTATTGGATTATTAGTGGAGTCTTTTATTTATCTTTTATTCTTGTCGACAAAATTTATTACACAAAAGAATTGGCGCATATTTTTAAAAGAAAGCTGCTTATTTATAGTGCCGGTTATTATTGCGTTAGTTATGTCTCAGTTTACCTTAAAAGAAGCTAAAGAAACATTTGAGGTAGCCACTAACAATTATGGCACAGCCTTCGATCGATTACTTTCCATTGATTTGAAAACAGAAGAAGGAACAGGCAACCGCTTGCATCTTTATAAAATTGCGAAGGATATTATTAAAAAAAATCCTTTAACTGGAGTAGGAATTGGTAATTGGAAATTAGCATCAATTCCTTATGAAAGGAATACGAATATAGATGTTGTAGTAAATTATCACCCTCATAACGATCTTCTTGAAACAATGGGGGAAATAGGGCTAACAGGAGGCTTGTGTTATTTGGCAATATTTATAACAGTTGGAATAGCTGGCGCTTTATTGATTTTAAGAAAGAAGAAAAATCTGGAAAAGATTGTTTTTCCATTAATGGCCATTGCTGGATACTTTGTTGATGCCTCCTTAAATTTTCCAATGGAGCGTACGACAATGCAGGTATATTTAGTATTTTGGTTGGCACTTTTTACAACATCCACTTCAAGCCTTAAAGAAATAGAAAAGAAACTATCTCCTTTTCTTTATAAAATTGCCTATGGGTTTTGTTTTTTAAGTTGTATTGCATCCTGTTATATTAACGGGCAAACTTATCTTTCAATGATCGTTCAAAGAAAGGTATACTCCTATTGCTATCTTTATCCGGGAAATGGAAAACAGAGTTGGAAAGAAATTAACAATAAATTTCCTTGTATTCCAAATTTAACTCAAACTACTTTACCTGTTAATGAACTTAAGGTTGAATTATTAATGCTGGATAAACGATACGAGCAAGCATTAATTTTATTGAATAGCAGTCCTTCGAGCAATCCTTTTATTGGTTATCACGAGTATTTAAAAAGTATACTATTCAGGGAAACCGGGAATACCGACAGCGCATTAGTATATGCTCAAAGAGCATTCTATCTACGTCCTTTAAATTTGTCTCATTATCAGCTTTTGGCCGGACTCGCTATCAAAAACAATGATACTGCATTGCTTGAAAATACCTTCAGGGTTTTTCAAAATAAACGCAACGACCCAACGGCGTGGAATACTTATTGGAATGGACTTTATAACCTGGGTGCCGATAAAAAAAAGCTTACCGAACTTGCAGATAAAGCAGCAGAGATATTCCCTGAAAATTCGTTAATCCTTGAAATTAAACGAAAATCATATGAATTGGAACTTAAAAACAAACAATAGAACCAAGAAGGTTTTCTTCATTTTTTAAACTGTCGATTTACATAATAATCGAAAACCCTATCTTTATTGCTCATCTTTATTAAAATCATGAAACGATTAGTTGCTCTTCTTACAATTTTTATTAGCATTTTTTTAGTATCAAGTTGTGGTTCTAAGTCAGCAAAACCCAGAATACTGGTTTTTGCCAAGACAGCCGGTTTCAGGCACTCTTCAATACCCAATGGAAAAATAGCCATCATGAAATTGGGAACTGAAAACGGCTTCATCGTTGATACTACTGAAAATACCGATTATATTTCTGAAGATTCGCTCAAGAATTATGCTGCCGTAATTTTTCTTCATACAACAGGAGATATACTTAATAACTACCAGGAAGCAGACTTCGAAAGATATATTCAGGCTGGCGGCGGATATATGGGCATTCATGCTGCATCAGATGCAGAATATGACTGGGGCTGGTATGGCAAACTCGTAGGTGGATATTTTGAAAGCCATCCTGAACAACAGGAAGCAATTCTTAACGTAGTTGATCAAACGCATGGCTCTACTAAACATCTTCCAAAAGAATGGAAACGAAAAGATGAATGGTATAATTTTAAAAAGCTAAATCCTGATGTGAAAGTGTTGATTAAGATAGATGAGAAAAGTTATAAGGGAGGAAAAAATGGAGATACCCATCCGATGGCCTGGTATCACGATTATGATGGCGGCCGCGCTTTTTATACAGAAATGGGACATACAGAAGAATCCTTTACTGATGATAATTATTTAAAACATATGTTAGGTGGTATTCAGTATTCTATTGGCGATAATAAAAAACTGGATTATGCCAAATCAACCACCCTAAGAGTTCCAGAAGAAAATCGATTTGCGAAAACACAACTTACCGTTGGTACACTGTATGAACCAACTGAAATGACAATACTTCCAAATTTGGACGTGTTAATAGTTCAACGCCGCGGAGAATTTATGTTGTATAACAATGCAGATAAAACGGTGAAGCAGGTTGGATTTTTAAACGTGTATTTTAAGACCAAAACGAATGGCGCAAATGCTGAAGAGGGGTTATTGGGTGTTCAGGCAGATCCTGACTATGCAACCAATCATTTTATTTATGCTTTTTATAGCCCGGCTGATACTTCTGTAAACCGATTGTCGAGATTTAAGTTTGAGAACAATATTCTTGACCTCCAATCAGAAAAAATTATTTTACAATTCTATTCACAACGTGAAATTTGTTGTCATACCGGTGGTTCTATTGCTTTTGGAAACGACAATATATTGTTTGTTTCTACTGGAGACAATTCCACACCGTTTGATCAACCAACTAAATTTCAAAACCATGGCTTCGCTCCGCAGGATGACCGGCCCGGTTTTGAACAATATGATGCGCGCAGAAGTTCAGGAAATTCTAACGACCTTCGAGGGAAAATTTTACGAATAAAAATTAATAAAGATGGCAGCTACGATATCCCTGAGGGTAACCTCTTTCCTAAAGGAATGGAAAAAACGCGGCCTGAAATATATGTAATGGGTAACCGAAATCCTTATCGAATATCTGTCGATAAAAAGAATGGATATCTCTATTGGGGCGAAGTTGGCCCGGATGCTGGTAATGACAGCCTAGATTCACGTGGGCCTCGCGGTTATGATGAATTGAATCAGGCTAAAAAAGCCGGGTTCTTTGGATGGCCGCTATTTGTAGGCAATAATTATCCCTACCATGCATACGATTATTCAACAGGTAAAACAGGCGATTTATATGATCCCGCAAAACCGATAAATAAATCGCGGAATAACACAGGGCTTGCCGAACTCCCACCCGTTTCACCAGCATTCATTTGGTATCCTTATGCAGTATCTCCCGATTTTCCTCAAATGGGCACAGGTGGCAGAAATGCAATGGCGGGTCCAGCCTATTATACGGATATGTATCCTGAAGCGACGAGGTTACCATCCTACTATAATAATAAAGTATTTATATATGAATGGATTCGAAATGTAATAAAAGTTGTTACACTTAATAACAAAGGAGATTTTGATAAAATGGAGCCTTTTATGCCTGCTACTAAATTAGCTGCAGTCATAGATATGGAGGTGGGGCCTGATGGAAAAATATATATGCTTGAGTATGGCAACGGATGGTTTACCAAAAACCCCGATGCAGGGTTATCAAGAATTGATTATACCAGTGGAAACCGTGCACCTGCTGTTACTGCAATAACAACCGATAAAACATCTGGTGCAATCCCCTTCACCGTTAAAGTGACCGTGGAAGCAAAAGATCCTGAAAATGATAAAATGACTTATAGCTGGGATTTAGGCAATGGAGAGAAAAAGGAAACTTCTGAACCAAGCGTTGAATATACTTTTACAAAGGCTGGTGATTACAGTATTTCAGTAGATGTTTCCGATGATAAAAAAACAATCGGCAAAAGTAGAGCCGCTAGTATTTATGCTGGAAATGAAACGCCCACAGTCTCTATTCAATTTCTGGGGAATAAAACGTTTTATTTCCCAGGGAAACAGGTACAGTATACCGTGAGTATTGAAGATAAAGATGATACTGCAACAACGAAAGATTTAAGTAACCTGATTGTATCGGCTGATTATTTAGAAGGTACGGATAAAGCTGCTTCGCCACTGGGGCACCAGGTACTAAGTGCCGCTGTAATGGGAAAAAACCTTATGCTTTCACTCGATTGCAAAACATGTCATCAAACCGAGAAAAAATCAATCGGGCCTGCATTTGGAGATATTTCAAAAAAGTATGAAAAAGATCCAAACGCGCTGACTTACTTAAGTGAAAAAATTATTAAGGGCGGAAGTGGTGTTTGGGGCGAAGTTGCCATGGCAGCTCATCCAAATTTAAAACTGGAAGATGCTAAACAGATAGTGAACTGGATTCAATCATTACGTGGAAATGAAAATAAAAAATCGTTGCCTGCCTCGGGAAAATTATCGCCAACATTAAATAAGCCAGCGAAAGATAATGGCCTCTTATATGTATCAGCAACGTATACAGATAAAGGTGGCAGCAATATAAAACCTATGACTGGAACCAATACTGTGGTGTTGCGTAATAGTAAATTACTATTCAAGGGTGTAGACCATTTAAAAGGATATACTTCCATAGACATGAATGGAATAACCTTTATGATAATACCATCAGGCATGGGCTGGTTTAGTATTAATGATATTGATCTTTCCGGAATTTCAAGTGCAACTCTTTCAGCCGGCTGGCAAAAAGCACCCGATTATGGATTTACGTTTGAAGTAAGATTGGATTCACCAGAGGGTGCTAAAATTGGGGAGGGTGTTTTACCTGGCGGAATAATTACGAAAGGTCCAATGGGCGGAACAAATATATCTCTTAAATTTACGCCAGTTACCGACGGAAAATTACATTCTGTTTATATTGTGAGTAAGCCAACAAACGATAAGGAAGACGGACAGGTTGGATTGCAATATCTTCAGTTTGGTTCGAAATAACTTCTATTAACTGTTATTATAGTAAAAGAAAGGCTCTCTCATTTTGAGGGAGCCTTTCTTTTACTATAAAAATAATTTATTGTAAGCACTACAATCAATATTACCAATCCTCCAAACTCACGGGTATCCTCAACCCAGGGCTTCTCTGCTTTCATCGTTTGCACCAAACTCTCGGCGTTGTGTTCATTCATCCAGTCCAGCACACCATTTTTTGTAAATACCAAAAAGATAGCATAGGCAACGTAAACTGCTATTCCCAATAAATAGGCTTTAGGAAAATATTTTCTTTTGAATGCATACCAACAAAGCGCAGCAGAATACAAATAAATAGGAATC
>JBJXDV010000379.1:0-4741 GCA_046153465.1 Chitinophagaceae bacterium | reverse complement strand
CGTACTTCTTCTCCTTGAGCCATCCGAAAACTGTGCTGTTAATACTATTGAAGAAATAGGATGGATAAATTTTGTTGACCGTTTTAGTGATAAACGTTTTCCCGATTTCCCTATAATAACGATCCGTTATATCAAGTGTATCGCAGTTGATACCCAGCTTACGAAAACCGCGCAGATAATAATGCTCGAGTGCGCCCGGTCCAAATCCTCCTAAAATTAACAGCTTCACAAAAGTATAAAATAGATTCAAAAAACAACTGTTACTTTATTAATCGGTAACTAATTGCATAAAATAGGGTTTCAGTAATTCTTCGATTCGTTCCAATTGCCGACTGTAGACATTCTCACCAGCAAATTTTTTTCGTTCCTCCAACAGTTCTGTACTATTGAAGTATCTAAGATTTTCTATTACTGCATTAAACAGAAAAAGAAGTTGCTTATTATGGTCCCTTTCTGCTGCCATTTGAATTAATGAAGGGGCGTGGGCATACGTGGTAATATTGTTTGAAATGATAATACGTCCAGTTGCCAGGTATTCCATGATTTTGTGATAATTTGTTCCTTTGCTCTGGTCTTTTTCTATATCATAACAAATCAGGAAAGCGTCCATTTCTGCAAATGCTTTTGCAAGTTTTTGTTGATCAAGTACTCCATGTAACAAAACATTACTTGACTGAATGAGCTGTTGAATAAATTCCTTTATTTCATCGGTTTCGTCGCCGCCAATATTTGATTGATTGATTTGATAACTTCCAAAAATGTGAAATTCAATTTGCTTATTTTCTGAAATGATGTTCAGCAATACTCTGCGATCAATATCATTTCTAAGCATATTTCCGGAATAACCGACTTTTACCGGAAGTCGTGGTTGATATGATTTTTCTTTGAACACGGCCAGAAAATCCTCACTTACCCCATGATTGATAAAATATTTTGGTGCAGGAAATTGCTGATACTTTGTTAAGATTTCATTAGTCACAGAAAAAATAATATCACAATCGGCTGCAGCATTGATTGCCTGTTGGGTCAACGGCTCATCAACAGGATGAAAGATTTTAATGCTCTTTTTCGAAAAAAAACTTAAAGGATAGATATTTCCAATGTCGAACGACCAAACAATGTCAAAGGGTTGCCCTATTTGTTTCAATAATTTCTTAATATGAAAGCGCATTAAAAAGTGAAACAAGCGCATCGATTTGAACTTAAACCCAAAAGGGAAAAAAAGCCGGTGTTCTATAAAAAAAAGTTCGTTGTGAAACGGAGACGAATTAATATGTATGCTATTCGGTTTCAATCGCTGCAGTTGATCCGGTGGGTTAAGAAAATAAACTCTGTTTCCTTTTTTAGCAAGTTCAAGAGCATAGTGGTGCTTCGACAATAACATGTTTCCCCATTCCTGTGGAGAAATAATGAGGATAATTTTTTTTTTCAGCATCCCATTCTTTTCACTTTTGAAAAAACTCCCGGATACAATCAGCTACGTATTGAACCATTTCTTCAGACATTTCTGGATAAAGGGGTAAGGACAATATTTGTTGCTGGAAACAAGTAGCTATGGGAAAATCTTTTTCTCCATTATAATCCAGATATGCATAACATGGCAAATTAGGTAGTGGAGTAGGATAATGAATAGCTGTGTCGATTTCCTTTGTTTGTAAAAATTCCGAAAGGGTATCTCGTTGCTCTGCACGAACTACATACAAATGAAAAGTATGTTTGGAGAATGGTCTTACTAAAGGAGTAATCACTTGTTTTATTCCGGCAAGATATTTATCATAGAACCCTGCATTTCGAATACGCAATTCTGTCCAGTTTAATATATGCGGCAATTTAGCCGTTAATATTGCTGCCTGTAATCCATCCATACGGCTGTTAATTCCTTCCATTTGGTGGTGATGTTTTTTCAATGCTCCATGATTGGCATACATTCTGCATTTTTCTGCAAGGGATTCATTATTGGTAATCATACAGCCAGCATCGCCATACGCTCCCAAATTCTTTCCCGGATAAAAACTAAATGATCCTGCAATTCCGGTTAGCCCTGCCCGTTTACCATTTAACTCAGAGAAGTGAGATTGAGCACAGTCTTCAATTAAATATATGCCCTTTTGTTCACAAATGCGATCAATTACGTCAATAGCACACATTTGTCCTTGCAGATGAACGGCAATAACCGCCTTAGTACGGGAAGTAATAGCAGCTTCCAGTTTTGTTTCATCCAAACTAAAATAATACGGCTCTATGTCTACAAAAACGGGTTTAGCTCCCGTTTGTGTTATTGTCTCAGAACTTGAAATCCAACTATTTGCAACAGTAATTACTTCATCGCCTGGCCCAATGCCAAGCATCTTCATTAGAATATACAACGAATCAGTACCATTAGCACAAGAAATTACGTGATCAACTCCATACAAGGATTTAAAAGCCTCTTCAAAATTCTTTACCGGTGCACCACCAATAAAGGCACTTTGTTTAATGGCATTGGCAATAGCTTCATCAATATACGGTTGGACGGTTTTATATTGAGCATAAAGATCTACAAAGGGTATTCGCATAACTATATAATTCTAATAAGGCGAGCCGGGTTTCCCGCATAGATACCTGGTCGTACAATATTTTTTGTAACAACAGCTCCTGCGCCAATAACTACCCGATCGCAAATAGTTACCGGTAAAATAGTGGCATTCGAGCCAATTGAAACGTTTTCGCCGATTGTTGTTTGACGCCATTTTGTTTTGTCGCCTTTGGCTGGGCCATTTGAAATAAAGGGATCGTTGATGAACATCACACCATGCCCAATGAAACAATTATTGCCAATTGAAACCCATTCGCAAATAAAGGTGTGCGATTGAATTTTTGTGTTGTTGCCAATAACGACATTTTTCTGAATTTCAATAAATGGTCCAATGAAGGAATCATTGCCAATAATACAGCCATACAAATTGACAGGCTGCACCACTTTCACATTTTCTCCAAAAATTACGTCTTCGGCAATCTGCACGCTTACTAATTGAGGTTTGTACATATATTTTTTCTTCTTCTATTTAGTAACTGTGATAGCCGAACGATAAATTTTCTCTATTATTTCAACGGTTTTCAAACCCTCAAATGAACTAGTTGAAATTGCAGCGTTATTTTGTAAAACCTCGATTAAGTTGTCATATACTTTGTCATGGTTACTCATACTGCCTTGATAGTTCCCATAGTTGTTTGCCTTGTTCCCTTCCGGCAGATTTTCAATTTTATAACCCTCTATGTTCTGGTATTCGAGTTCGTTAAGGTATTGTCCACCAATTTTAACGGTCCCTTTTTCACCAAACAAGGCAAGAGAGCCTTCCATGTTTTTCTGGAAACTGTTCACCGTATAATTGATCGTTCCGATTGCGCCATTATGAAATTCGAGGATCACTACCCCGGTATCTTCAAATTCAATGATTCCTCTATGAATATAGTTGGATGTATAAGCTTGGGCATTTTTTACATCTCCTACCATCCAATATAACAGATCCACAAAATGACTAAACTGCGTGTATAACGTACCGCCATCGAGAGAAAGCGTACCCTTCCACGAATTTTTGTAATAATCAGCATTGCGATTCCAGAAGCAACTTAATTGTACACTTAATATCTTACCCAGCTTTCCCTCATCAATTATTTTTTTAACAGCTTCCACCGGTGGATTAAACCTATTCTGCTTTATGGCGAATAATCTTTTATTGGTTCTTTCCCCAGCCTTGATCATCTCTCCGCAATCATTTGTTGTGAGCGCCATGGGTTTCTCACACAATACATGAAAACCCGCCTTCAAACTTTTGATTGAATGTTCGGCATGCAATCCGTTTGGGGAACAAACGGATACAACCTGCATTTCGTTTTCAGCGGCCAACATATCATCAATCGAATAATATGCATTTGCGGCATATTTTGAAGCGAGTGCGTTGGCTTTCTCCTTATCGATATCACAAACCGCCTTTAATATCCCTTTTTTTTGAATATGTTCTGCGTGCCGCTGGGCGATTCTGCCACAACCAACAATCCCAAACGATACAGTACTTGCCATTTATTTTTCAGATTTAATAAAATAATCGGTTCATCGCTATCTTTCTCGAACAATTCATTTAATAGCTTCCACATAAAGCGATTCAATAGCGCGCCAGTCCTGATCAATCAATAACCGCTGATCGCTACCGGTTCGATAACTGCATTTTTTGATATTTGTAAAACCAGCCTCTTGTAATAACTTTTTCATCGTATCAAAATCATAAATGAATTTATGCCCATGATTTCTGAATATTCCGTTTATACGAGCCATCGGGGAAATATATCCCTTTTCATAAGGCATTTGTTCAGTTAGCCCATCCTTCCTTCGCTGATAAATATCCAGGTATATCTCACCGTCAGGAACAACGATACGTACCACTCCTCCTGGTTTTAATAAGCGATAAAATTCCCTGAAATTTTCCAGGGTATAGTTCATTTCAATGTGCTCAAGACAATGTTCTGTAAAAATCCCTTCCATCGAACTTGATGCAAGTGGGTATGGCTTTTTTGCTATATCCCAACAAATATTTATACTTGGGTTCCAGCTGTAATCAAGATTAATAAATTCTGGATTCGCATAAGGTCCGCAGCCTATATTAAGTAATTTTAAAGTGTTACTCTTTTTTAATTTGTTTAAATAAGCCCTGCTCCTTATTATGCTGGAAATTATTGCCTGTATTTTAGCGTAGGAAGTAAGTTT
>JBJXDV010000378.1:0-4769 GCA_046153465.1 Chitinophagaceae bacterium | reverse complement strand
CATGTAAATTAAGGCTGAATAAATTCGATTCGGCGATGAATCCTTTCAATACAAAAACTCCTTTTTTTACCAGCGTTCGTGCAAGGGTATCTGAAGTGTTGTTAAGATCGGTAAGCGTAACTACCGCATTTTCTTTTAACCCCTTAATGGTTCCGGTGATTGTAAAACCTGGTTTCGTGTGAACCTGGGCCTCTAAAAAACAAGGCAACAATAAAAGTAAAAATATTTTTTTCATGTACGATTATTTTGAGTGTCGTGACTTTAAAACGTTCGCCACATCTTGCAAATTATACCCTTTTGCGTTAAGTAAAACCAAATAATGGAAAAGGAGGTCGGCTGCCTCATTCATAAAAAGCTCGTCATTACTGTCTTTCGATTCAATCACCAGTTCAATTGCCTCTTCCCCAACTTTTTGAGCAATTTTATTTATACCAGCATTGAATAATTGTCGTACATACGACTTTTCATCTGAACTTTTTTTTCTCAGGTTAATAATATCTTCGAGGTAATAGAGAAAATCCTCTTTATGATTTCGCTCGCTCCAGCAGGTATCAGCTCCCGTATGGCAGGTAGGCCCAAGTGGTTCAGCTTTTATAAGTATAGTATCATTATCGCAGTCTACCATTACCTGCTTCACTATCAAAAAATGAGAACTTTCTTCACCCTTGGTCCATAATCTTTTTTTTGAGCGACTATAAAAAGTAACTTTTCCGGTTTCTTCTGTTTTTATAAATGCTTCTTCATTCATGAAGCCGAGCATCAGTACTTTCTGCGTATTGAAATCCTGCACAATAGCAGGCACCAGTCCATCCCTATATTTCTTAAAATCAACCTTCATGTATCCGAATTATTTACTAAAATGAGCAAACAAATAAGTTCCCTACCCTTCCGTATTCTACATTCTGTATTCTGTATTTTGTATTTTGTATTATTTCTTCTTTCGTATGTATTCCCTCTTCATCACCCTTCTCTTATGTTCTCTTTTGTCTCTTTGCTCTTTTGTCTCTTTTCTCTTTTGCCTCTTTGCTCTCTTTTCTCTTTTGCTCTCTTTTCTCTTTTGTTCTCTTTGCTCTTTTGTCTCTTTTCTCTTTTGCTCTCTTTGCCTTCTTCACACTCTCACTACTATATTCTTCTCCCACAAATATCGTTTTAAATCTGGTATCGCTATTTCTTTGAAATGAAAAATACTTGCTGCGAGTGCGCCATCCGCCTTCGCATCATTAAAAACTTCAAAAAAATGTTGCATCAATCCTCCACCTCCGGAGGCAATGACTGGTACCGGCAATTCTTCCGATACTAATTTGGTGATATCAAGTGCAAACCCCGATTTAGTGCCATCGTGATTCATAGAAGTTAACAATAATTCTCCAGCTCCCGATTCTACTCCCTGTCTCGCCCACTCGATACAACGCATAGATGTTTTAGTCCTGCCACCATTTAAATAAACATACCATTCTCCATCCTCTTCCATTTTAGTATCAATCGCCAAAACAATACACTGACTTCCGAATTCTCTTTCTAGTTCCCTGATTAGCGCCGGTCGTTTAAAAGCAGAAGTATTAATAGAAATTTTATCTGCACCGTTTTGTAATAATACCTGCACATCATTGATACTAGCAATTCCTCCACCAACTGTAAAAGGAATATTAATGTGATGTGCAATATTATTTACGAGCGCACTCAATGTTTTTCTTTTTTCTATGGTAGCTGTTATATCGAGGAAAACCAATTCATCAGCTCCCTGTGCCGCATACAAAGCACCTAATTCTACAGGATCACCGGCATCACGTAAATCCAAAAAATTAGTTCCTTTTACTGTTCTTCCGTCTTTAATATCAAGGCAGGGAATAATTCGTTTAGCAAGACCTTTCCGCTCTTTATTCTTCGTCGCCAAAGAATTGCCGGGGCCAAAAGAATTCAATTCTTCATTGATCATGAACCAATATTTTTTAAGTCTGTTAAACTAATCCGACCCTCATAAATTGCTTTTCCAATGATCACTCCTTTACAGCCAATCTTACGAAGCTCATCCAAATCATTCATCGAACTTACCCCACCACTGGCTACAAAATTTAATGCCGGAAATTGCTGAACAATAGTTTTATACAAATCAAGTGAAGGACCTTCTAACTTTCCATCTTTACTTACATCTGTACAAAAAATTTGATGCACACCCTTCCCGATATATTTTTGTATAAAATCATAGACCCAGATATCGGTTGTTTCAAGCCATCCATTTACGGCAATCTTTTCATTTTTTACATCGGCTCCTAAAAAAAATTTATCTGCTCCAAAGTTGTCTAACCATTTAATAAATTCCTGATCATTTTTTACCGCCATACTTCCTATGGTTGCCAGAGCGGCTCCTGAGTTAAAAACAATATTCAAATCTTTTTCTGTTTTTATTCCTCCACCAAAATCAATTACCAAATCTGTTTTACCTGCAATAGCTTCCAGTACTTTCCAATTTTTAACGGCTCCATTTCTTGCTCCATCCAAATCAACCAGGTGCAATCGCTGCAGGCCGGCATCTTCAAATGCCTTGGCCACTTCGAGCGGATGTTCGTTATATATTTTCTTTTGTGAATAATCACCCTCGGTAAGCCGTACACATTTCTCATCGATTATGTCTATTGCCGGAATTAATATCATAAAATTAAATAGATAAAAAATTTCGAAGAATTCCTTCGCCGACCAAAGCGCTTTTCTCGGGGTGAAATTGAACCCCATAAAAATTATCTTTATTTAATCCTGAACTATAGGGAAGCAAATAATCAGTGCTTGCAATGGTATGCTTTCCAATAGTGGCATAATACCCATGAACAAAATAACAATAACTATTTTCTTCAATATTCTTAAACAAATCCGACTTCAGGTCGTAAATATTGTTCCAGCCTATTTGAGGAATTTTGAAGCCCCCTCCAACTCCCTCGATGGGAGAGCGCCGAAAACCGCACACATTTTCTTCAAAGATACCCAGGCATCCAGTATTATTTTCTTCCGAATGTTTACACATCAACTGCATACCTAAACAAATGCCCAATACAGGTTGTGAAAGATTTTTTATAACCTGATCAAGATTTTTCTCTTTAAGGTAACGCATAGCACTACTTGCTTCGCCAACGCCTGGAAATATAACTTTATCAGATGATTTGATTTGTTCATGATTATCTGTAACGATGGCCGAAACACCAATTCGTTCCAATGCGTACAAAACAGATTGAATATTTCCGGCATTGTATTTTATGATTGTCAGAACCACGATTTACAGGATTATTTTGATTTTGAGTATAAGATCGTTGTCAGGAAAGTTTCTGTAGCTTTTTGTATATCCGCCGAACCTAACAGTGCTTTTATATAAGCGCTCCCGATAATCGCCCCATTCGCATGTTCACAAGCAGTCTCAAAACTTTGTTTGTCTTTGATTCCGAATCCAACCAATACCGGATTTTTTAAACTATAATCCTTTAAACGTTTCAGATAAGCAGATACATTTGTTATGTTTTTATCGCTGCCAGTTGTTGAAGAGGAGGAAACAGCATACAAAAAACCAGAACTTAATGTATCTAATTTTAGTATCCGTTCCTCTGCCGTTTCCGGCGTTACTAAAAAAATGAAGTCCAATCCATAGTTTTTCATAATGGGCCCATACACCGTTTCAAATTCGTATTCAGGTAAATCAGGAAGTATCAATGCGTCAATACCAATGGATGCTGCTTGCTTACAAAAACGATCAAACCCATATTGTAACACAGGATTCATATAGCCCATCAACACAACAGGAACAGATATATTATTTCGAAAATTATCCAGTTGATTAAATAAGGTTTCAATACTCATACCATTGGCCAATGCTATACTACCGCTTTGTTGAATAACAGGTCCATCAGCTAATGGATCACTATAAGGTATTCCTAACTCAATAATATCTGCGCCATTTTTTTGCAATGCATTTAATACCTCCAATGTGCTCTCCAAATAAGGATAACCTGCTGTACAATATACATTGAGTACATTTCTATTTTTAAGTTCAAATAAATGTTGAAGTCTACTCATAAAATTTTTCTTCTTACTGTTTTTTTTGGCGTTGTACCTCACCCCTGCCCCTCTCCTAAAGGAGAGGGGTAAAAAAACACTAAAGTTTAAGTACTTCAAACAAGCAATGATACCTCCAATTACCTGCAACACTCATTACTTCTATTACCAAGTACCTGCAACACTCATTACTTCTATTACTAAGTACTTGAAATACTCATTAATACTTTTACCAATTACCTGAAATACTTATCAATATTTTACCAATTACCTGCAGCACTCATTACTTCTATTATTAAGTACTTGAAATACTTATTAATACTATACAAATTAATTGAAATACTTTTAAATACCGTTTCCAATTACCGCCATTACCTTGTGTTACTATTACCTACAATAATATTTGAATGCATTAACAAAAATTAGTATTTGCAATTATGGAATTAACGCTTGTTTGCAAATGGTAAGCTACCTGCTATTCTAATAATTTCCTTTGTTACTCCAATGTTGTCCTTCAGCACTTCTTCATTCTTAAATCGAACAACCGTTATTGCTAACTTATCCAGTATTTCAGTTCTTACTCTGTCTTTTTCCTTTTGCATCTTGCTTTCGTGCATTCCTCCATCCAATTCGATAACTAACCGTTTTTCATGACAATAAAAGTCGGCCACAAATTTATCTAATGGATGTTGCCGGCGAAACTTCAGACCATTCGCTTGTCGATTTCTTAATCG
>JBJXDV010000377.1:0-4282 GCA_046153465.1 Chitinophagaceae bacterium | reverse complement strand
AAAGTTTATTCAATGCCTCGGTTCGGTTACCCACATGAAGTTTTTCATAAATTTTATGTATGTGTTGTTTTACAGTATTGAGCGTAATATGCAATCGTTCCGCAATCTCTTTGTATAAATATCCTTTTGATAATAATTCTAAAACTTCGTTTTCTTTATTGGTAAGCAAGCCACTTTTAGGTAGTCGATTTGCCTGTTGAAACGTTTTAATTACTTTTCGTGCAATATGGGTACTCATCGGAGAACCACCGGCATGTAGTTCTTTCAATGCTTCAGGAATTTTTTCGCGGGGTGTTTTTTTGAGTAAATACCCAGACGCTCCAGCCTGTAATGCCTCAAATACTTTTTCGTCATCTTCAAATATCGTATACATAATAAACAGTGTGGCGGGACATTCATCTCTGAGTTTGCGGACACATTCAATACCACTGATACCCGGCAGGTTAATATCCATAATTACAATATCGGGTTGATCATCGCATAGATTAATTAACGCTGTTTCTCCATTGGTATAAGAAGACAATAATAAAAAGTCGAAAGAATTTTTTAATATGGTTTCTAACCCTTCCCGCACTTCCTGCAGGTCTTCTACAATCGAAATTGTAATAGCATCCATATGATAAATGTATTATTAAGCAATCTCTTTGTCTATAACACTTTTGTTATATCAACGGAATCTCTAATTTTACCGAACAAGGCCCTTCCTGGCTAATCGTTAAACTGCCGTTGAGCGCTGCTGCTCTTCGCTGCATATTCAATAGGCCGTTGCCATTGGAATGAATCGGTAACGAAAGCCCTTTTCCATTGTCTGCTATCTGTAGCAGCAGATTTTTACCGGCAATAATAGTTATCGTTACTTTTTCTGCGCCAGCGTGTTTAACAATATTGTGCAGGCTTTCTTTCAATACCAAAAAAATATTTCTTCGGGTTTGTCCCTCAATAATTATTGACGGGATACTTTCCGGAATTATGAAATCGCAGACCAAATTATTCTCCAAACAATAATCAACTGCATACGATCGCAGGTAAAATAGTAAATCTTCCAGCGAATTATTCTTTTCATTCATCGCCCAAATAATTTCTCCCATTTTTTCAACGAGTTCATTAGAGGATGATTTTAATTTTTTAATATCCGAATTCAATAAAGGGTCCTGTGTATGTTGTATCATATTTTCCGTAATAAATTTAATGCGGGTTAGGCCCGCACCCAAATCGTCGTGCATATCTGTTGCAATACGTGATCGCTCGCGTTCAATGGCCTGCTGTTTTTCAAAAGCTAATTTTTGTTTGTGGAGTTTTCGCCCATAATAACTTCGCACCCCAATAATGCCCAGCGTCAACATCAACGACAATATCATTAACTGGAACCAGGTTGTTTGCCACCAGGAAGGATGAATATAGATGTTACAACTAATTTCATTATTTAGCCAACTACCTTCGGCATTCGTTGAACGCACTTGTAACAAATGGTTGCCGGTAGCAAGGTCTGAAAAGGATAGAATATGCTGGTTGCCTAATTTAATCCATTCACTATCTTCATTAAGGCGGTATGCATATTGAATTTTTTCCTGATCAATATAATCCAATGCGGCAAATTCAATTGAGATATACCGATCGCTATGATTTAATTCAACGAGAGGAACGCTTTGATGGCTTCCGTTTCTATACTCTTTATTAAATACTTTGAAATTAGTAAAGGCAAGCAATGGAATTGTTTTGTTTTTACGAATACTATCGGGATGGAAATAATCTATTCCGAAAATTCCTCCAAAAAAAATCCACCCCTGATCATTTTTAAAACTTGATTGGCGGTTAAATTCATTATTCAATAAGCCATCTGATTTTCCGTAGTTCCGAAAAATGGATTGACTTACTTGATAAGAAGATATACCTGCATTGGTACTGAACCAAAGATTGCCATGATTGTCTTTTTCAATTGAATAGACTATATTATCTGCAAGGCCTTCTTCTTTTGTATAATGACGAAATTTGCCGGTTGTAATATTATACGAACATAAGCCACCATTGTAGGCAGCCATCCAAATAGTTTGGAAATCATTATCCAACTCAAGAGCATAAATAAAATCGGACGAAATACTATTTATTTCCTTATCATTATGTTGGAACTGTTCTAATTCATTGTTGGCAGTATTCAAATGAATCAACCCTCTGCTACTTCCTATCCAAAGATTACCTTCTGTATCTTCTTCCGCATCATAAAAAAACTGATTGCCATATAAAGTATCGTTCCTGAAAAATGTTTTTTCAACTGCTGCCTTTACCAGGTAATAGGTTTTTCCTTTTTTAGAATAATGAATGTAAAACAAGCCAGGAGAAGGAATAGTCGTGATCGTTATATGTTTCGATAATTGATCGTTTATTTCAATAGTATTTTCTCCATTCAATATTAATGGGTTCCCGATTTTATTTTTTTGAATGGATCCTTCACTGTACCAGCTATAGGATATCGGCAATAATGGTTTATTGAGTATTGTTATTTTACCCGACCTAATGTCAACATTCCCTACTTGATCCCAAATATTTGTAAACCAAATGCTGTTTCCAAATTGTTGCATAGCCATTACATAGGTTCCTGTACTTGTGGGGACTCTCTCTTCCGACAGAATAAGGTTTTTAAACCCTGCATTTTGTGGGATCATTTTATTTATTCCACCTCCTACGGTTCCAATCCACATAAAATGATTCTTGTCTTCTTTGATTGAATTTATTTCTGGATGGCTGAGGGTAGCTCCTGGCTTACTGCCCGATGAAAAATATTGCGAAATCATTGTCACGGGATTTATCTTGAATAAACCGTTGGAACTGCCAGCCCAAATATTTCCCTGGCTATCTTCCACTACTACATCGAAACGAAGTGTTTCATTTTTTAATGGAGATGGTGGTTGAAACGTAACTGTTTTTCGGGTTGCATCATCATAACGAAGTAACCCTTTTTTATTGGTTGCGATCCAATAGTAACCATTTTTATCTTGCAGTACATTAAAGACTTCGTACTGATAGAAAAAGGAAAAATCGGGGCTTCCTTTTATGGTTCTACGGCAGGATCGGGTGACAGAATCAAAAAAGAAAACACCTGTTTTGCTCAAGATCATAAAATTGCCCTTACTGTCCTTAGCTGTATTTTCAACACGGGTTAATGCGGTTGGCTGATTATGCTCATCGATTACAGGTACTTTACTGAACATTTTCTTTTCTGTATCGAAGAGGAGCACCCCATTCTGGCAGCCAAGCAATATTTCATGACGGTTTATGAAAATGCCATCGGCAAACTCCAGTTGATCGCTGGGATATCGATAGCGCTTATTGATAAAAGTTATCGGATCAAATTCATTTAAACAGGAACTTCCTCCAATCCAAAATTTTCCAGTAACAGTATCTTCCTTAAGAAAAAAAACGGAATTATCCCCGAGTGAAGTAGAATCGAAAGGCATGTATTGAAAAACTTTGAAATTGTATCCATCGTATCGGTTAAGCCCCCCATGAGTACCAATCCAGATAAATCCATTTTTATCCTGGTGAATTACATATACAAATCCTTCTGATAACCCACCCTCAATACTTATTTTATCAATACGCCAGGGAATTTGCGCATGAATAAATGCCGACGTCAGCAGCAATAGCAGCAGTATGATTTGTTTGGATAGCAACATAGTTGCCCTAATAATATAGTAATTTACTAAATAACTTTCAATACAAACCTATCTGGATGTTTCATTTGTTGTTGTATAATTAATTGGTTGATTATTGTTTTATGAATTTGATATTGTATTTACCTTTTGATGTTTCAAGATAAATCCCATAAGTACCCGCTTCTAACTGTTGAATAGGTAATGAAATGGAGGAGGAATTTTGAGTAACGCTTCTTTGTACAATTCTCCCGGTAAAGTCTAAAATAATAGCGGATTGAATTATTTCCGGAAAAGGCATATTAATATATAAAGTATTTTTTGCAGGGTTAGGGAAGAATTTAATATTCGAGTTGATAACGAAGTTTAGTTGGACCACCCGGCTATAGATGAATTTACCATCCATATCTACCTGTTTGAGCCGATAATAATTAATTCCGACAAGCGGTCGAGTATCTTCGAATGAATAGCCTGCACCAAACAGACTACTAACCGATTTCACTATGCCAATGGTAATAAATTGAATACCGTTAGATGAACGTTCAATTTCAAAACGATCATTGTTTTGTTCAGCGGCCGTTTGCCAATTCAGCAAGGCAGCTTGATTTTTCTTCTCAACGGTAAAACGCGTCCAT
>JBJXDV010000376.1:0-4334 GCA_046153465.1 Chitinophagaceae bacterium | reverse complement strand
AAAGTTTATTTTATTGAACCCATCGGGCCGGATAGAGCAGCGGATTGGGGAAGTTATAATCCATCAACCGGCAAAATTGAAAACAAAAAAGGATTTGATAAACACAGAGGTGCAATTGATGAAAAGGATTCTTTAATTACTAAAGAAAACGGTTTTTCTGAAATTTCATATTCAGGAATTGGTGGATCTCCTTTCAGTGTGATAGATAAATTGGATGCAAAATATCCGGATGTAAATTAAATAGGGATGAAAGCAAAATAATTTCATCTCTATAAATTGGACAAGTGGCAGACGCGGTGTATGCGTTCCGCTGAAGACGGAAAGAAAGTGATTCGATTTCACTCTTGTCCACAGTAAATAATAAATTGTTTTGTATGCGGCAAAAGCAATTTGTAAAGCGTTATTGACCGCAAGCGATCTGTAGCTTAATTCGGAAGAGCACCTGAATACGAATCAGGAGGTTTGAGGTTCGAGTCCTCACAGGTCGTCAAAAAATATCGGGAAGTGGAGGAGTCAGGTCGTCCTCGCTCGCCTTGGAAGCGAGAGTTCGTAGGTTCGAATCCTGCCTTCCCGACAAAATAGATGGTGGGATTAGTGTAAAGGTTAACACAGCAGTTTGTGAAGCTGCGGATACGAGTTCGATTCTCCTATCTCACCCAAGGGAATGCGCTGACGTTGGAGAGTCAGGCCGGTCTGTAAAACCGGTGCGTAAAGCTGAGTAAGTTCGAATCTTACCATTCCCACGAATCTTGAAGTGAAGACACGTGGTGTTTTCCCTTCAGGAATTAGTTATCCGTTCTTTGATATTTTGAAAGTGTATTTTTTAACCGCGATTGGATCTTGCGTGCAAGTCTGTTTGGCGAAAGGATCATGAGTTGTTCGCCAAAACCTAACAGCTCTCTTTCCAGTTCAAAATTCCAAATCACCTCTATTGAAAAAATAATTCCGTCTGTTTCTTCTTTAAGAATTTTTTGGCTGGAGTGAATTGGCTTGGTTAAAATATATGGCGCATGTTCTTTAAAGATTTTAAGAATGATGAGATCTGTTTTCTGGTTTGGCATAATACTAACACCAATTGCGTTTTGATAATAAGTAGAAACATCAAAATCTGCTTTTTGATATTTTTCCTTTTCAATCTCCGAAATAAGCTCTATCCTGTCAAGTGCTAGGTTCATAATAGCATCACCTTTTTTGGCTTTACCTAAAATGAACCAACGATTACGGTATTCTTTTAGGAGGTATGGAAAGAAGATAATTTCAATGGGTTGGCGGGCTTTAAAAGATTTATAATTGATCAACAATGTTTTTCTATTCACAATTGATTTTAATAACGGATCAATAAATTGCAAGCCTTTTAATAATTCGTTCTTTTCGAATTCAATATATGAGCGGCCTTTGTTTTGTTGTTTGTATAATTTGTCTTCAAGGCGAGTAACCATGCTTGTTAATTCTTCGAAGTAAGAGAACCCTTTAAATTGTTTTAAAACTTCTACTACTTCGTTTAACGTACCAAGATCCTGAGATGTAAGCGGAATATTCGTGATGCTATAATTCCTTTCTTCGTAACTATAATATTTTTTATCAGTTACAATGATTGGTGCGTTGTACCCAAGTTTTTCGCTACGCATGTTTTGAAGATCTAATTGAACCGTGCGAACACTTACTCCTTTTGTAATTCCTTCATACTCGTAAATCGCATCAGAGCAGGCTTCTACCAAATCCTCAAGAGTCCATTTACGAAAACGGTTCTGTAAACAATTATCAATTGTTTTGTAACGTACAAGTGCTAGTTTATTAATTGACATAAGATAAAGTTTAAAGGAATAAATATACAAAATCCAAAAAACTACGCAACCTATTTACGTAGTTGTGCCAAAAATAAGCAGCATTTAAAATTAATAGAGCTCAATTTCAGCAACTTAAATAAAAAATGTAATAAATTGTCTTACTACGCAATTCAAATACGTAGCAAGTATAAACCTTTGTTGCTTTATAAAGTAGTTCATTAACATATTGGCCTGGTAGCTTAAAAGGAAAAGCTGTGGTAAAATTTAGCTTAACCACGGAGTGTATGGGATCTGGCTACGACTACGCGTTGTAGTGAGTATAATTTACAGTTGCACCGAAATGGATATGCTAAAGTAGGGAAGCGTATTTACAACCATACTGTTCGAAAGAAAATGTGAGTTCGAATCTCACACAGGTCACGAACAAAACAAACTTGAATGTTTTTGTTTTATAAAAGTTCTTTGACAAAATTAATGCCGACATAGCTCAGAGGCCAGAGCGTCCCGCTTGTAACGGGAGGGTCGCAAGTTCAACTCTTGCTGTCGGCTCAAAAAATCGGTTTGTAACTCAGCTGGCAGAATACCGTCCTTTTAAGACGGGAGTCCCGGGTTCGAATCCCGGCAGGCCGACAAGATCTTTAACAGTTAAGGATCCTATAATAAAAATAAAAAATGAATAAATACGAAAGACTGAAGCTGGAACTCGAAACAAACGGCATAGGGAAAATGAAATGTTTCGGAAACTCAATGTTACCAATATTAAAAAGCGGCTCATTGCTAACATTTAAAAAAGAAGAAAATTATAATGTGAAAGATATAGTTTTCTGTAAAGTAAAAGGAAGATTTATTGACGCACATAAAATAATAAAAACAGATGCGAACAAAGGTTTTTTAATTGCAAATAATCATGGCTACGAAAACGGTTGGACCCACATCATACTTGGCAAAGCGATACAGAGTGAATATAAAAATGAAAGCAAAGATTTGTAGAATAAAAAAAAGAGGACAAGAAGCTCATCTGGATGAGCAGCTGACTGTTAATCAGCAGGTAAAAGGTTCGAACCCTTTCTTGTCCGCAGAGGTCAGCCATTAAAGGCACACCTGATAGATGCAAAAAGTGTTGCTGTGTTTTTGTCGAAGTACAGTAGAGTTTAAGGAGCGGTTAAAGGCCGCAGCTTAATGACAATGAAAGCAAAGTTTGTAAAAGCCTTTTACAAAACACTCGCATCTATCAAAGAATTGGTTTATTGGTATAAAGGCTATTATCTCCGACTGTCTATCGGAAGACAAGGGTTCGATTCCCTTATAAACCGCAATTACATCCAGGGCTATGGTAGCCGGATCGTCTCCAAAACGATAGGACAAAGTTCGATTCTTTGTGGGTGTGCGAATAGAGTAATGGCAATGCGGGCAAAGCCTTGTTTTAAAACGTAGGAAATTCCTCGCTGTTACTCTGAAATTAAAAAAACTATGAAGCAGAGCAACGATCGCTTCATAGTTAAAAAAATAAATTTTAAAAAATAGAAATGATGAAAACAAAAAATGAAATTGAAGAAGAGGAATATATGTTCCCATCTTCTAGTGGTTAGGATCGGTCACTTTCAATGACCAGACACGGGTTCAAATCCCGTTGGGAATACTATGCGAGATATAGCTTAATGGTAAAGCACTTGTCTTCCAAACAAGGGATGCAGTTCGATTCTGATATTTCGCTCAACTCCGAAACAGAAAAGTTTTCGCTTCGGAAATAAAAGGACAGGTAGCCAATATTGGTATCGGTATTAGTCTGCAAAACTAATTTAATAACAGTTCGATTCTGTTTCTGTCCTCAAACTGTCTTATAGCTCAATTGGTGGAGCAGCGATCTGATACGTCGAAGGTTGTAGGTTCAAATCCTACTAAGACAACTTATATTTTTTTGCTTTATAGCTCAATGGTGGAGCAACGATCTCATAAGTCGGAGGATGCAGGTTCAATTCCTGCTAAAGCAACAGATAAAAAAAGGGGTGGCATGTCCCAAGGCCGGCGAATGTGCTTTGCAAGCAGGTTGGGTGAGTTCGATTCTCACACGCTCCACCAAAGCGGAATACCCTAAATTTAAAATGGGTATTCCGCTTTTTACTTTGCTTAAAGTCTGCTGCTGACAAGCCATCCAAAGAAACGCCATATTAAAATTATCGGTTCGAACTGTGTCATTTTCCTTATTATACAACATACCTTGCGGAAACACCCAATTTTGAACTTTTCGCTTTTGCTCATATCCTCCAGACTGCCACATTTTATTGAAATTTTTGGCATTTTCTAAAGCCATTTCAACGATACTTTCATGGTTCGAACTATCCGCCTCCAATTTTTGTAATTCTACTAAAACTTTGTATTTATCCAGCTTATATTTCTCTCCATACTTTACGTAAAGTTCTTGCGTTATCTCCTCAATTACATACCTTTCTTCTAGCCTACCAAGTTTATCTTCCAAGTCTTTTAAATTGGCTTTCAGATGTTTAATATTCTCATTTGTTTCTTTCGTTAAGCCACTTATCGTTTTAT
>JBJXDV010000375.1:0-7710 GCA_046153465.1 Chitinophagaceae bacterium | reverse complement strand
GTGGTACATATCGGGGCAATGCCATATTAAAGTATTTGGCAGAAAAGTTGATCAGCTTTATACCGGGCTGCCCTTTTTTAGCAAAGTAACCTTTAAATTCAATGCTCGTTGCAAGGATGGCTTGCTGGCTAAGTGTTTCGGCAGTGGCTGTATCTAAGTATTCGTTTACCGGCTTCATTTTATCGTTGTATATTTTTTCTATTGCTGTAATTTGTTGCTGCAGGTTATTATCCTGAAAATTCTTTAACTGCAGCTCCAATTTTTCTATGATACTTTTTTTTTGTTCTGTCGTAAGTAAATTGCTCGCCTGCATGTTGGCTATATTTTCTTTCATCTTTTGTATGTAGGTATCGTTGCCCTCCAGTTGTTCTTTCTTACTTTTCTGGAGCCAATTCTTATAGCCTGTTAAGTATTGCTTTTGCGTAAGAATATGCCAGGGCATTTGGCCGTTATGACCAAGTACCACAGCCCTGTCGGTTGGCAACCCTGCTTCCCCTGTTCGTTTAGGTTCATATAATGTGAACCCTTTCCATTTACCAATTGAATCAGGCAGTTGATAAATGGAGATTGGTTTGCCATTACCATTGATATCCCATTGAAAAATCTTTTCGCAAAAAATACCATAGCTATTAAAATAAATATCCACAATTGAAGAAGCTTCTTCTCCCAATGAAATTTTATTTAAGTTCGTGTTACAACTATATGTAAATACCGGACAACGAAAGGATGCGGGAACCGGGCCATTGGTAATAAAAGAATTACCACGAATGGAACCATACCATACCGGTTCAAAACCGCCCAAATCTGGTAATGCTTCTTTTAAAATGGGCAATACTTTTTCGATACGACCAAGCAACAGGTTGTACTGGTTTGCAGGAAATGTTTTGTCCGGGAATAGAATATCATTGCCGGAAGAATTCTTTTTCCAGCCCCCCTCTTTTTTAAATAATTCTTCTACACCACCACATAACTTCGACTGTTGAACGTAATATTGTTGGAGGTTCTCTTTGTTTTGGGAAAGTTGGGCAAAGGAGTTTTTACCAACAATTAACAGCATCCATAAATAAAATTGATTTTTCATGTTGATTTTTGTTGTTGGTTTTTCAGATTGGTTTCGGGAAATTGCTATTTTAAAAAAAATGTAGTAAAGTATTAAAATCAGAAAAAAGTATATAAATTTTAAATTAATGAGGCAAATGCTATAAAGCGTAAAGGCTTTTAATCAATGGCAAAAGCATAAACGATGTACTTTGTATTTTTACCATCATAATTATTACCCTCCATTATACTGCTCACAAAGGCGTATTCGCCTTTCTCCAATTTTTTTTCAGGTACAATCTGTGTAATACCATCTTTTAATTGCTTGCTGGCGGTACTAATTTTTGTGTCGGTGGTTTTGCCGGTACCCAGCACAGATGGTTTATAGTCGCCTTGCACCGCAACCCGTTTGCCATCTTTTATTTCCAGTTTATACAACAGGATAGTCATACTCATATCCATTGCCAGCATACCGGTTCCCTGTTGAATAACAAAAATCGCACTGTCAGCATTCATTCTTATAAATGATTTTTCTCCGTTCATTTCATACGTAAAACTAACGCCACCAAAGCCGCCCAATTTCTTTTTTTGTTTTCTGATCGCACCTGTAGTTTCTAAATCTGTTTGCTTTTCTGTTGTCGGATGATACAGTTTTACCTCACTTGATGGAGCTTTTCCATAGGTACTCATATCTTGTGCTTGTGTGGCTACAGAAAAAAGGATAGAATATAAAAGCATTATTTTTTTCATGATTGTAATTTTAATGTTGATTTATTTTTTAAACTAATTATCATTCAATGGCTTTATAATTACCCTGTATTCTTTGATGCCCGCTTGTGTTGACCAGTAATCTTTTAATTCATTTTCCATAAATGAAATGGTTTGAGGAAAACCGATCTGCATCATCCCTAAAACATTCCTGTTCCCGATAGTTGCTCCCTTGCATTCCATAAACACATCCGGCATAATAATTTTTGGTTTCTTAAACCGGATAGTAATGCCACGGCTGGGCTGCCTTGGCGGGTCAGCAGGTACAACGGTGATACCTTCTATTCCATTGATATGTATGACTCCCGTAGCAATAGCTTCATTTATTAAAGTCAGGGTACATTTACCCCTGTTGATAATAGAATCTTTAAACATATTTTGTATATTGGAAATGCTGCCCTTGTTGCCTTTGAGATGAAAGATAAAGGAAGAACTGTCTGTAATTATCTGTTCGCCAACATTTGCTTTCCTGTAATAGTCTGCTCCCATTGCTTCTCTTCGAAGATCTTTCCAAATGCCTATCACTGTTATTTGATAGGCAATCTCTGCCGTATCTGTTTGCGCCACACAAATAAATGGTGTAACCAGTAGTACTAAAATCAGAAGCCTAATCATAATTATTTTTTTAATAAAACGCTTTCACCAATTTGTATAGAACGATTAGTTACGGGATCCCATGTTACAAATGGAAAAGAAGCCCTGCCTCTGCCATCATCATATATCAACTCAATAGTGAAATTGTTGATTGTATATTTTCCTCTTCCCGGATTCTTAAACATGGCATCATAACTTTTTACATAATAGAAAGCGGTATTATCTTCAAAACGGCCGTCTTTATAAAATGTAACGGTGGGTTCGTGGCCAAATGCACTTACTGCAGTGGGCGATTTATCTGATGTATAAACACCTGATAAAGTAAGTCCGTCAACAGTATTCATTTTTGTATACGCATATTCGTTGTAAATAACTTTGGGCGGCTGGTAGGTAAAGCCCAGTTTGCGAGGCTGATTATTTTTGTCAAAAATAACTGTCCCTGTTTTTAAATTATAGTCTCCCCAATAACCGGGATTCATTTCCATGTCTACGTCACGGTCAAAATTGTTGAAGCCATTTTCCGGCAATTTATTGGCGCTCTTTAATTTTCCATCGTTGTAAACAATCAGGAAGGAAATATTTTTAGCAATACCACCGCTCATGCGCATGCCCGATTGCAGACCTGTATAGATTCCTTGAATACCAGTTCCCCTTAGCGTATAATTTCCGGTTGCTTGCTCGGGCAGGTTTTTAAATTTTAGTTTTGCCCAGAATGGTTTTATTTCAGTATTCACCGTAATATCAAAATCGTTGATGTTGTTTGCGAATACAATAACGGTTTCTATTCTGTCTTTTACTTTTGCCACCCACAAATGGGCATATAGGGGCATCTCGTTTCCTTTTATAATATTTGTTCCGCCCCTTACAATATCATATCCTTTTATGGACTTTTCTCTTAGTACATAAGGTTCCTGGTATTTGGTATACTTCCCCAAAAATCTTTGCCACGCATTATTAAAATCAGCGTCAATGTTGCCGCTTGATATACTGCCTTTAATAATGGCAATGTTTATCCATCGTTGCGGGTCGTTGTATCTTGGAGGCAACATCAAAATGTAATTCTCTCCATCAGCCTCCAGTTTCCACCCATCTGGTACGGTGAAGAGCAGATTGCCGCAGGTTATAGACGAAGTATTCTGATTCAACGGTGCGTTCTGTTGCCCTTTTAGTAAAGAGCAAAAAACGATTATGAATAGAGTTGAAAATATTGATTTCTTCATATTTAATTAATTGTATGAAGTTAGAACTTCCAACCTGCAAAAATCTGCAACACATTGTTTCTAAGATTTGCACCTGAAGCATTAGGTATATAAGCTGGTAAACCGATGTTGGCAGATTGCTCTTTATTTGCGTTAGCCAGGCTAATGTTTAATCTTGCTCCAATTAATAAACCTCTTACGGGGTGAACTTCCACGCCACCTGCAAACCCATAATCAAATTTATTATAGAAGTCGGCTACATTATTATACGGATTTTGGGTGCCATTGTTTACGCTGCTGTCTGCTTTGGCATTTAATAAAAATGCAATTTGAGCTCCCACTTGCAATTGTACAAATTTTGTTACGTTGAAAGTGGTTAACTGTGGCAACAAAATATAATCCAGGTTGATAGACCCAGTGGTGTTTCCTTTTGCAAAATCATACCCCTGTTTGGAATAGATCAATTCAGTTCGGTAGCCAATTCCTTTTTGAGTGTTGCTTCCCGGGGAATAAAATCCACCAATGTGAAAGCCATTGATATTAGCAGCGTTTACTGATGTTGCACCTGTTACTTTTGCAAAGTTATATCCCGCCTTTAGTCCAATGCCTATAGGTTCCGATTTATTTTTTTGTGCTTCTGCACTCAAGCCAGCAGTGCTGAAAAGAATAATTGAGAAGAGTGCTTTGGTCATAAAATGATTATTTGAATTAAGAGATTATAGATAATCCACTTCTGTTAAATATGAATACTGGTAACTTCTGGATTTGCATTACAAATAACAATTGTAAAATTGTGTTATATACGCTTTAATAACAATCCCGTTAAAGCAGGAAAATGCTATCCCAATAAACCGGGATTTTTAAAAACCTCTTGGTATTGTGGAAAAGGAAGGAGTAAATTTGAAATCAACGAAACTCATTAATGGTTCAAAAATGAAAAGATATTTTACCTGTTGCATCTATGCTTTTTTAATAAACAGCATAAGTATCTTCCCGATTATTGCGCAGGTTCGTGTTGCGGACAGTCTTAAAAATATTTTATCGGTTGAAAGAAATGATTCCGTAAAAGTAATTTTATTAAGAGATATTGGTTATGCTTATGAACAGACGAATACCATGGAAAGCAGTAACTATTATTTGCAAGCCATTTCCCTTTCAAAAAAAATCAATAATAGCTATCAATATCTGGCAGCCTTGAATGATTACGGCAACTTGCATATTACAAGTGGAAAATATGATACAGCGGAAATTATTTTCAAGGACATACTTACCAAAACCAATACACAAACAAGCTATATATTAACGGGAAGTGTACTGGCCAACCTTGGTAATATCTATAAGAATAAAAATAAATACATACTGGCTCAGGAGCAATACATGAAAGCAATTGCTTTATTTGAGAAAAATAATGACACCCCAAGGCTTACCCGTTTATACGGAAATATGAATATCGTTTTTTTTGATTTAAGGCAAGACAAGCAGGCCATTGAGTACGCAGAGAAAATGTACAGTCTTGCAAAAAAAAATAACAATAACGAAGATATTGTAACCGCACTGGTAAATCTATCGAATAGTTATAAGCGAATGAACGAACATCCAAAGGCTATTGCTTTGCTAAAAGAATCATTGCCGTTAGCCATTGAATTGGATAATGCCTATTTTCTTAGTAACATTTATTACAACCTGGGTGTAAATGAGCTTGAGATGAAAAAATATGATACTGCGATTTCAAATCTAAATAAAGCGGCAGTGTTTGCAAGAACTATGAGCAATACAGCTGAGCTTGGAGCTGTTTTAACTCAATCAGGCAGGGCATATAGCAGTAAAGGTAATTATTCTGTTGCCATAAATTTTTTTAATGAAGCGGAACCTATTGTACTAAAAGCAAATAGAAAAAATGAAATCAACGAACTTTATTTAAACATTGCTGAAACAGAAAAGCTTGCAGGAAATTTAGCCAGAGCATATAAATATTTGTATAAATATGCCCAATTAAAAGATACTATTTATGATGATGCTACCTCTTCAAAAATTGCAGAGCTGGAAATAAATTATCAAACAGAAAAAAAAGAAAAAGATATTTTACAACTGCAGCAGGAATCAAAAAATAAAACAGATAGCATTCAAAAAACGAAAACCCTTATCTATATATTACTTGGGTCATTCTTAACGCTGCTACTCATTATTTTTTTATCTTACCGAACCTACAAACAAAAACAATTGTTTCAGCAGCAGCAGATTAAACAATTACAAAACGAAAAATTACTGCTTGCCACCGAGTCTATTTTAAAAGGCCAGGAAGATGAACGAAGTCGTTTGGCGCAGGACCTTCACGATGGATTGGGTGGAATGCTAAGTGGTGTTAAACTAACATTAAGTGCTATGAAAGGAAATATTATACTGCCGGAAGAAAGTGCCCGTTTATTTACTAAGGCGTTTGAGCAATTAGACAGCTCAATTGGAGAGATGCGCCGTGTTGCACACAATATGATGCCTGAAGCATTAGTTAAACTGGGTTTGCAACAGGCTCTTCGAGATTATTGTGATGGTATCAATGAAGTAAAGGAAATAAAGGGATTGAACATAAATTGTGAATTTCATGGACTGGAAAACCGTTTGGATAATAGTACTGAAATAATTGTGTATCGCATTGTGCAGGAACTGCTCAATAATATTATTAAACATGCCAATGCAAGCCATGTATTGGTGCAGGTAATAAAAAAAGACACTGAACTTAATATAACGGTAGAAGATAATGGTAATGGTTTTACAAAGGAAGAAGCAGTCATCAAAAATGGGGCAGGGCTGAAAAATATACAATCTAGGGTAGATTATTTAAAAGGAGAATTGGATATTAAATCAACACCCGGAAAAGGAACATCGGTGCATATTAATTGTATTGTTTAAAATAGCTCAATGGAAAAAATAAATATTTTAATTGTTGATGACCACCCTATGGTGCTGGAAGGCTTAAGATCATTGCTTTCGGGTATCAGCTATTTGCAAATAGCGGGCATTGCCACTAATGCTTTTGAAGCGATGGATCTGATTAAACATGCAGTAGTAGAAGTTGCCATTGTTGATATTAACCTGCCTGACATCAACGGTATTGAACTAACAAAAAAAATCAAAACAGAATACCCGGCCATTAAAGTACTTGCAATGAGTACGTTTAAAGAACGCAGCTATATTTCTCAAATGATACATAATGGCGCTTCGGGATATTTGGTAAAAAGTGCCTCTAAAGAAGAAATTGAAGAAGCCATACTTACTGCCCATGAAGGGAAACTCTACTTGAGCATGGATATTAATACAGTTGATATTAACACACAATTAAATACAAAAGTTCCTGCAATAAGCACAAGAGAAAAAGAAGTTTTAGGTCTGATTGCTGACGGACTAACCAATCATCAGATTGCATCCCAACTATTCATCAGCTTACATACTGTAGAATCTCATCGTAAAAATTTACTGATAAAATTTGATGCGAATAATACCGCCACTTTAATTAAGCTGGCGGTGAAATACAATATTGTTTAATTGACTTGCCAGTTTGTTTGTAAATCTACAATTTGATAAACTCCACTCTTCTGTTATTGGCTTTGCCTGCTGCACTTGTATTCGGCTCTATTGGTTTGGTCTCCCCCAAGCCATTGGTCTGCATTCTGCCGGCTTCAATACCAAAATCTGCAATAAGTATTTTTTTAACTGCTTCTGCTCTTTTTTGAGATAAAGTTAAATTAGCTGACGCATCACCATCGCTGTCTGTGTGACCAACAATTGTTACTTTAACCGTTGCGTTTTCCGTTAATACGGCAGCAATTTCTTTTAACGCCCCATAACTCTGCGGATTTATTTTATCGCTGCCCGATTCAAATAAAATACCGTGACTTACAAATTTTCCTTCGGTAATTAGTTTATTTCGGGTATTTGCATCGCCAATTGCAAGACGGATATTAGATAAGTAAAGTGCATCTGCATCAGTAGCATAAGAATAATTTGGACAAAATATGATTCTGTTGAATACGCCAGTCATTACTTTGGGCAGGTCTATAATTTTTTCCTGATTGAGATACACTCTTATCCTTGTCTTTTGTTTCCAAATAGAAAC
>JBJXDV010000374.1:0-2573 GCA_046153465.1 Chitinophagaceae bacterium | reverse complement strand
GAAAGAGATTTGTAGTCCCGACAGGAATCGAACCTGTATCTAAAGTTTAGGAAACTTCTATTCTATCCATTGAACTACGGGACCTTGATGTAATAAAACATCCTGGCAGTAAAAGTAAATATTCTACCGATTATAAAATGAAAAAGGGCGGAGTTTCCGGCCTTTTTATAGTTTAGTTGAGTTTCTCAAAGTGCAACTCCATTCTTTTCTCTTTCTCGAAATATTCCATGATTAAAACCTGGCCCTGGCTGGCTGGCAATATCGCACTTCTGCTGCCGGATGATTTGATTTGAATTTTATCTGTTGTAATAATGCCATCGTTATAACTGATGGAATTAAAAGTATTTCCTTTATAATCTTTACTTGTTGTGGAGTCGCTGTAACATACAGTAAATGAAGAACCATCTTTATTCGTCTGCGTATAAGCATAATCAAAAGCGCCATAACCCCATTTTAGTAATTTGCCAAGAAAGGGGGTGCTCATAAACGCCAAACCACTTGCAATTTCTACAGTGTTGCCGTTTTTTTTATAAATGTTTGCTTCGGTTACATTAAACTCAGAATCAAACTTCAATAAAAGCAAGTCAGTTACTTTCATTTTTGGAATACTAAGACGGCTTGATACTTTTTTATACCCTTCTCCAATAGCATAAATTGTTCCGTTTGAAGATTGTACTATATTGTGTAAATACGTATAACCAAAATCATCAATTTTCCCCTTGGCTGTTGTATTCAAGTATTTGCTCAGGTCAGTTGCCCATGAGCAGTATTTTTCGCTTTGAATGTCTCCCTTTTCATTCAAATTCCAGAAGGCAAAGCCCTTAGAATTATCCTTAAACATGTTATCGTTAGTGTCAAAGTATTCACCAAATAAATAAGACTTGCCGTTTATTGAAAACATATTGGCAGGATAAAACTTGTACTTGCTTTTTTCAGTTGATTTTTCAAAAACCTGTTTACCTGTTTCTATATCCAGTCCCACTAAAAAAGATTCAGGCTTTTGATCCATAAGGGATGCAAATTTTAGTACTTCTATGTGTATAATACCGTTAGCTATTCCCAGAAAATCACCCATAAACCGTTTGGCGCCTGTAGTGGGATTGTAAGACCATTGTTTATTTTTTTCCGAAGAAAAAAAATCAATTCGAAATGTTAAGTCCTTGTCTTCCCGGCTTGCAGTGTTTGATAAAAAACCCTTGCCTTCTATCGGATACAAGCCTTTGAATTGCTGCTCATCATCTACCATGTTATAACTCAGGAACAAAAACTCTTCGTCTTTTTCAGTGAGCATCCGTGTGTAGGTTTCTTTTTTTTTGCCATCTGTGCCATAAAGCTCAAACTGCAGGAGTTTTGTTTTACGGTTATAAAGCATAAATGCCAGATCACTCCCGTTAAATGAAGATTCAAGCACAATTACACTTTTAGAATCTGTAAATTTAATATCCTTGATTTTCTTAAGAGTATTATCTGTAATCTGTAAGGTGTATTCGTATGTGTTTTTATCAACCTTGTCACTCACATAAAAAAAGTAATATCCTTTTACATCAGTTCCGTCTTTAATAGCGCCTGAATTGCGGAGTGTAATGCGACCGATGTTCTCAATAGAGAGAGTTTGTGAAAAACCACTACTCGATATGAGCAATAAAAAGCAGCATACCAGAAATAAATTTTTCATTTTTTAAAAGTTTGTTTATTAAAGTATTCGTTGTTGTGCAATTTGATATTGTTTTTGAAAATCAGGATAGAGTTTCATCATATCAGCATTTGATGAACAAAAATGCAGAATAACCAGGCCCAACTCCTGCAGGCGAATACGGCTTAGTAAACGCAGCAGTAAATTATAATCCTCAGGATAATCTTTGTTTTCAATATCAATCTGCAGGCCCAGTTTATGATTTTTCTGCTCTTCAAAAATTTTATTGAGGCATCGAGCAGTTGAAAATACAGCATAAGGCATAAACCGTTTTTCCTGTATCATTTGAAGTGAATAGAAAAGATTGCGGCTGAGGTTATTGTTTTCATAGCAGGCTTCAGTTATTTCAACCAAAAAATCAGATTGCAGTTTTGTGAAAAAGTTTTCGTTGATTAAGAAATCATTTCCGGTCAGGGTAATTTTATTTTTATGCAGCAACTCAATTCGTTTAAGGCAATCAGGATGTGTTTTTAAGGAATCTTCTTCCTGCTTTTTTTTCTGATCAGTTTCTTCCTTCATTTCAATGAAGATGGCCGATTCTTTTTGAATCCATTTCTGCTTAAAAGGATAATTGGCAAAGTTTAAAAGTTTATCTGCCTGTAATGACTTAAAGTAGGCAGTATCGTCCACCTTATCAAGCATTAGCAGCACAGCTTCAGCCGCACCTGTATAAAAACCACTTTTTAAAACATATTCATACGCTTTACGGTCGGCATCTGCCTCGTACTCTCTGCTGTGTCGGCGATTGTCAAATACAATCGTTTTAGCTAATTGCTCCAACTGGCGGTTTACCATGTACTCTTCTTTTGATAAACGCTTTAACTCTTTCTGAAATGCTTCACTGTTTATGGTTTGCACGTACCGGTCAACAGAGGCACCG
>JBJXDV010000373.1:0-3762 GCA_046153465.1 Chitinophagaceae bacterium | reverse complement strand
CTGTTTTTTTTATTTTTTCCTGTGCCTTAGTTACCGGGGTATAATCTGCTACTGCCGCTGACATCACAGCAACATCAGCCGAAGAAAAAATAGCTATACATTGCTGATACATTTGTTCGGCAGTTTGCACTTTCCAAATTTTTATTGAAGGGTGATTAATTTTAATAGAAGAGGGCCCCATCACCAAATCAACCGTTGCGCCTCTTTTTGCCAATTCTTCACAGATAGCAGCACCCATTTTCCCCGAAGAATGATTGCCAATAAAACGAACCGGATCGATTGGTTCAAAGGTGGGGCCGGCAGTTACTAATACTTTTTTTCCTTCAAGGTCCTTGGATAAAAAAAAAGTATCGCTAATAAATTGTAAAATCGTTTCTGGCTCGGCCATTCTGCCATCGCCTACTAATCCGCTGGCTAATTCACCCTTTTCAACTGGTATGATTTTATTACCGAATGCCTCAAGTTTTTGAAGATTTTGCTGAGTAACCGGATGGTGCCACATATCTTCATCCATTGCTGGAGCTACACAGACGGGGCAGGTAGCAGAAAGATAAGTTGCCAGCAACATATTATCACAATGCCCGTTGGCCATTTTAGCGAGTGTGTTACAACTTAATGGAGCAATAAGGAACATGTCTGCCCATCGGCCAAGCATCACATGGTTCGACCATGAAGTCTCATTAAACAGTTCTGAAACAACCGGGTTTTTAGATAAAGTTGACAGAGTAAGAGATGATACAAAATCCTTCGCTGCCGGGGTTAACACAATTTTCACTTCAGCTCCTTGTTTTATGAACAAGCGCGTTAAAAGGATGATCTTATAAGCAGCAATGCTACCCGTAATGCCAATTAATATTTTCTTTCCAGCGAGCATGAAATAAAATTAAATCTTTTCAGGGAAACTAACAGTCAACAAAAATAAAAGCGACAGGGCTAAAACACTGTCGCTTAAATTACCAATTTAATTTTGGTCAAAATTAGCTGAAAAGATCTTCGTCGTTTTTACGATAATAAATTTTATCGTCTAAAAACTCCTGAGTTGCCAGCAAGGATGGATTTGGCATACGCTCATAAGCCCGGGAGATTTCAATCTGTTCTTTATTTTCATGAATTTCTTCGAGACTATCGGTATGACTCGCAAATTCTTCCAATTTGCTATGCAATTCCTCTTTAAGCGTTATGTTAATCTGGTTTGCTCTCTTAGCAATTATGGAAATGGATTCGTACACATTGCCTGTTTTGCCTTTGATAACATTCAAATCTTTTGTTTCCGCCACGTTTGCGGTGTTAGAACTAATTTGTCTTCTTAACCTGCTCATTTTGGATTGCTTTAATGTTGTTTTGAGATAAATTCTGATAACGTTCCACTTCCTTCATTAATTTGCTTTCCGGGAAGCGATCGGTGAAATCGTTACATTCTGTAACGGTCTGTTCAAATCTGGCAACCTTCTTATCATCATAGCTATTATTTGCAAATAAATAATAAGATTTAATGACCAGCATTTTATATTCTTCGCTTTTTTGCGAATCGGGAAAATCATTCATAAGGCTCGTAAAAGCGATGGCAGATGCCCGGTATTGACCAAGTGTAAAATATAATTCTGCACTTTTAAATTCTTTTAGCTCCAGTTTTGCCCGGCATTTATCAATAATCTCGGTGGCTTCAGCAATCCTGGCTGAACCAGGATGAGTATTGATAAAGGTTTGCATATAACCAATTGTTTTATGCGTGGGAACCTGATCCAAATCTTGTTTCGGCGATTGCCTATAAAACGTATAAGCTCTCATATATTCCATTTCCTCGGCTCTTGTGCTGGTTGGAAAAACTTCAGAAAACTGTTTGAAAAGATTTTCTGCCTGCAACCAATCTTTTAAATGGTAAGAACAATAGGCATATTTATAGAATACATCTTCGAATTGCGGTTGACCCTTCAGTAAAGGAAAGAGCTCTTCGTATAACTGCTGCGCATAGTTATACTTTTTATTTACATAGTACTTATCTGCCATGCGCAATTTATAATCGTAATCGGTGCTTTTCTGCACTTTACTGAATTCAGAGCAGGAGGCAAAACCAATAATAGTAATAAAAACGAATAGAATTGATCGCATAAAGGTTGACAAAGTTAGTGTTTTAGCTGCAAAAATGGAAGGATTGAAGAGGATGCCCAAATTCAGCCCGTTAATATAAAGGTAAAACCCTTCCTTTAGAGAAGGGTTTTACTATAACTAGCAAAAAGTATTATCCTTTACGACGCAAGTTCGGGTGCGGCGCAGGAACGGTAGTCGGACCTTCATCTCCGGTACCATCCTGTAAGTCAACCGTATTACAATCACCACCTTCCTGACCATACTTAAATACAAAGCGGTCGCTACTGATACCTTCCTTATCAACCAGGTAATTAATAATAGCGTTTACACGATCCCAGCTTAATTGTTGTTCCGATTTGCTGGAAGCGCAATAACCAACTACTGCAACTTTACAATCTGCATTTTCGCGAATTTTTTGAGCAACACTTGCCAACAATGCTTTAGCATCATTACTTAACGTTACCGACTTTCCTTTAAAGGTTACACTTGGTAAAGATCCAATATTACATTTACCTTTCATTGTTCCATAGGTACCATCTTCCAATCCCTTCTTAATTTCTGCGCAACAAGCAGGCTCAGGGCATTTTCCAACACCATCTGCATCCACTGGCTGGCACTGCGTTGGCGTAATTAATTCTTTATCCTTATAATCAGGAACACCATCACCATCGCTATCGCGGCTCACTCCATGAGAATCAACAGGGGCGCCAGCGGGTGTATTGGGTTCATTATCGAATTGATCGGTTATACCATCGCCATCTTTATCATCCAATACCGGCTTTGGCAAAAGCATATGACGGGGCTTGTTAATTTCATTGTAAGCATAGTCAAGCGGATTAACCCACCAAAGTGGCTCAACAGACTTTGCACCTAAAGCAATATTCAAACCAGCAGATAAGAAATTATAAGAATCGAAATCCCTTGTTTGAGCTGGTCCGGCAGGCCATCCTTCTTGCCATTGCTGACCATCCAATAAATCTGTTTTGACCGTGGTAAATTTATCTTCCAAAGAAAAACTCAATTTCTTATTAATCTTAAACTGAACGCCAGCTCCTACAACAAATGATGGCTTAAAAGACTTATTAAAAAGAGCTGGTTGAAGCGGATCGCTTTCGGCCTTTGTTTCATAGCTACCATCCAAAAGGCTTTTGAGCGCTTTCTTAATTTCTTTTCTTTTCTTAAATCCTCCAGCAGGAATTGAACTGAAATTATATGGAGTAGAGCCATTCAATGCATCTACTTTCGTATCATAGATCATCCCCCCAAAACCACCAAATGCGTAAGCATTAAAACCAGTTTTAGCTTTATGGAACCGAATATTATTCAACGTAACAACCCCTTGCAAGCTGAGGTCGTAAATATTTGTTTTGTAGTTGTAATAAACATTAGTAGTTGGTACAATCCCACCTGGAGCATAAGCACTTGCCCATGCTGAATTTCTTTTGTAGCCCGTTGAAGGACTGAAATTTAATCCCTTGGCAATTCCAAATCCAGCTTCACCGCGAAGCGAGAAGATATAGCCCAATGCTTTCCGAACATGAACAGCAGCGCCTATTCCAGGCATACGGCTTCTAACATCTGATGCAAGAGCAAATGATCCGACTTTGATCCCAAGCTCCCACTGATTGCGGGGCAATGCCGGAAATGCATAATTATGTGACATGAACTCAGAGT
>JBJXDV010000372.1:0-11453 GCA_046153465.1 Chitinophagaceae bacterium | reverse complement strand
GGCGAACCTTATATGACGCCCATCGATTCTACTGCTTATAAAGCCGCTGCTGAAGCCATTGAAGCAACATTCGGAAAAAAACCAATACCCGTTCGTGGTGGAGGCAGTATTCCAATTTGTTCGTTGTTTGAAAAAGAGCTGGGAATAAAAATTGTTTTTATGGGATTTGGATTGGATAGCGATAACCTTCATAGTCCGAATGAAAAATATGATATTTTTAATTTTTACAAAGGAATTGAGACGATACCGTACTTCCATAAGTTCTTTGCTGAAAAATGAAAAAGCAATGTTATAATATCCAAAAAAAATAACCAAGAAACAAGAACTTAAAGAAATTCAATTTATCTGAAAGCAATTGAAATTTAGTTGCTTTTTATATCTTCCATACTTCTTATCAATCCAAAACAAAAGACTTGGGATAGAAACCATACCAAATTTTGATATTTATTTTATTGAACTTCCCTGATATACTTATTATAAAACTAGAATTTTCTACTTTTGATAAATGACTGTTGCAGAATCTTTGGATCCCAGAATTTTTTGGGATGTAAATCCACAAAAACTCGACTGGCAAAATAGTAAACAGTTTATTATTGAGCGGGTCCTTATGCGGGGATTTACCAGGGATGTTAAAATCATCTTCAACACTTATTCAGACGAAGAACTTAGAAATGCCGTATTAAAGAGTAAAACGCTCGACCGGAAAACTGCAAATTTTATGAGTATTAAACTTTCAATTCCTTTAGAGAAAATTAATGTTGCACCTGAACACTATTGATGATATAACTCATCAAACGCTTCTTTCTTTACAATCAAACAAATACTTAGAGGCGTTTGCATTGGTTGGAGGAACTAATCTTAGTTTACGATACGGTTACCGAAAAAGTATTGACCTTGATCTTTTTTCAACTGAACAATTTAATCCAATACTGATAAGTGATATTTTGCAGGCAGAATTTTCTTATACCTACCGTAGTAATAATAAATACATGCTATTCGGCTATATTAATAATATTAAGGTAGATTTTGTTTATCATCCTTTTGAGCTACTCCGGCCAATTGAAATCATCGATGGAATTCGCTTTTTTTCGATTGAGGATGTTTCAGCTATGAAGTTATTTGCACTTACCAAAAGAGGTAGTAAAAAAGATTTTTTTGATGTGCACGCTCTTTCACAAATTCTTGGACCGGTAAAATTATTCGAGAATTTTGCTTTAAAATACGGGGAAGATAAAATATGGATGATGAAGATGAGTCTTGTTTATTTTGAAGATGCAGATAGCAGCGAAGAACCTGAAATACTTGAAAAAAATCTTACCTGGGAAAAAGTAAAAAAATATATGTTGACTACCTACTCTACGCCATTATAAATGCCCGAAAAAGAAAAACTACGCCTTGATAAATACCTATGGTCGATCCGGCTTTTTAAAACCAGGAGCCAGGCGGCTGATGCCTGCGATAAAGGAAGAGTAAAATTTAATGGAGATGCGGCTAAGGCTTCGAAAACGGTGAGCATTAATGACGAATACGAAGTAAAAACAGAAGCGAAACGCTGGCGAATAAAAGTAACAGGTCTCTTATTTAATAGGGTTCAATATAGTGACGCTATTAAATATTATCTCGATATAACTCCACCAGAAGAAATAGAACGGCTTCAATTTCAGGCAGCTAGTTTTCATACTGGTAAGCGGCCTAGTAAAATTGGGCGGCCCACTAAAAAGCAACGGCGCGAGTTGGATGGCTTTTCCGAAGAAAGTGAACATAGTGAATAGTTAGAAGTCAGGAGTTAATAGTCAGAAGTTAGGAGTCGGGAGCCAGAAGTCAAAAGTCAGGAGTCAGAAGTTAATAGTCAGGAGTCTGGAGTTAATAAGTCGGTTGTGTATAATTTGGTAATTCTCGAATAATTTATCAATTTATTTTTTCAATTCTTTTGTTTCGTTCCTCTTTTGTCTCTTTTCTCCTTCGGCTCTTTGCCCTTTTCTCTTTGCTCCTTATTGTCTTTCTTACACAAACAACTACTCTTATTTTATGAAAAAAGTTTTTGTACTTGGTGGTTGGTTGTATAAATGACTATACCTTTAATGTCCAAAATCTAATAAACCATGACACTCCACATTACCGCGGATAGTATTATCAGCGACGTACAACAACAATTCCACCACCTCTTTCCTGATTTTAAACTTGAATTTTTTTTCACTCCGGCTGATCATTTAAATCCTTCTTCTCATTTGATGCATTCTTACCCGTTTGTGACCATTCGGGAATTGTGTGCCTTTAATCAAAAATGCTACCTGGATGTTAAAGAGAGTATGACGGTATCTCAATTAGAAAAAAAATTCCGAAAAAAATTCGGCCTGCCTGCCATGATCTATCGAAAAGATGGTAACTACTGGTTTAAAAAAGCTTCTATTGGAAAGTGTACGCTTGGCCATTAATTAACTTAACTAAACTATTTTTTTAGCCCATAGCCAGTAGCCAATAATTATATTTGCGGAATGTATATTGATATTATTACCGTGTTGCCCGAATTATTGGAAAGTCCGTTTAGCCATTCTATTATGAAACGCGCACAGGAAAAAGGTTTATTACAAGTTAAAACCCATCAATTACGGAAATGGGCCGTTAATGAATATGGTCAAATAGACGATTACCAGTATGGTGGTGGTGCCGGTATGGTAATGATGTGTGAGCCGCTTGCTGCAGCAATTGAATCGCTTTCAACAGAAAAAAAATATGCTGATATCATTTATATGACTCCCGATGGTAATCGATTCAATCAATCAATCGCCAATCAATTATCAATGAAAGAAAATCTATTGATCGTTTGTGGCCATTACAAAGGAATTGATCAGCGTATCCGTGATCGTTATATTACCCGCGAAATATCCATCGGCGATTATGTGTTGAGTGGTGGAGAATTAGCCGCTGCCGTATTAGTGGATGCAATCGGTAGATTATTACCCGGTGTTTTGAATAATGAAACCTCGGCTCTATTTGATTCCTTCCAGGATAACCTGCTGGCACCACCGGTATATACCAGGCCAGCCGACTTTAAGGGAATGAAAGTACCAGCTATTTTATTAAGCGGCGATCTGAAAAAAATTGAGGAATGGCGCCAAGAGCAAAGCATGAAACATACTTCAGAAAAGAGACCCGACCTGCTTGATTAAAATCGCATATACCAGCTAATAGCCATTCATCACAGAATATCCAAAATAAATCGCATTTAACAATCCAAAGCACCCTATTTTATAAATATTGCGTCTGTATTAGAGAAAACCAACTAATTGTGAGAAAACTATTTTTTATTCTTTTCGGATTTTGTATAACATTTTCGCTGGCTCATTCCCAAACGATTGATGTATCCACCTATAAAGAGCAATACCAACTACATATTAAAAAAGCCAACGACAAAATAAAAATAGACGGAATAGCCGATGAAACCAGCTGGTCGGAAGCTGATAGTGCCAGTAATTTTTGGTTAAAATTTCCAGTAGATAATGAGAAGGCTAAACATCAGACTATTATTAAACTTACCTACGACAATAATTTTCTTTACCTGTCGGGCATAATTTATGATTCTACTCCGCTTATTGGTCAATCCCTAAAACGGGATTCGCGTATACGTGAAAGTGATGGCATTGGTTTAATGCTGGATCCATTGAATAAAAAAACAAATGGTTCGTATTTTACAGTAACTGCTTATAATGTTCAGGCAGATGACTTACTCAGTATAAGTACGGGAAGCGAACTCACGTTTAGTTGGGATAATAAATGGTATTCGGCCACAAAAATTCATCCCGATCATTACGTAGTGGAAATGGCCATCCCCTTCAAAACCCTTCGCTATAATAATAACAGCCAGGTTTGGGGTATCAACTTTATTAGAAGCGAAAAAAAGCTAAATGAATTTCATACCTGGACAAGAGTACCGGTAAATTTTCCTTCGGTGGACCTGGGTTATTTCGGTTCGCTGATATGGGATGCCCCTCCACCGAAACCAGGAAGTAATATTGCCGTGATCCCCTATATAACAGGGGATCTCACTCAAAGTAAGGAAGAAGGTATTGGATTGAAAGCAAGCGGAGATGCTGGCTTCGATGCGAAAATTGCATTGACTTCCTCCTTAAATCTTGACCTTACTGTTAACCCCGATTTTTCACAGGTTGAGGTGGACCAACAGGTAACGAATTTAACCCGCTTTAATATCTTTCTTCCCGAACGCAGGAATTTCTTTTTGGAAAACAGTGATCTTTTTTCGGAATATGGTATCCCTCCTATCCGTCCTTTTTATTCCCGTACCATTGGATTGGATCCGGACGGTAAAGCTATT
Organism: Chitinophagaceae bacterium; assembly: GCA_046153465.1. GTDB lineage: Bacteria > Bacteroidota > Bacteroidia > Chitinophagales > Chitinophagaceae > Endoryza. The sequence goes on along the minus strand of JBJXDV010000372.1, from coordinate 7,120 downwards.
CCAATTTTGGGTGGCGTTCGGTTAACCGGTAACGTGGCACCCCGTACAAGAATAGGTATCTTAAATATGCAAACAAAAGCTACGGATAATTATGCGGCTCAAAATTATTCGGTGGCTACTGTTATGCAACAAGTATTAAAAAGATCTACCATTAAAGCATACTTCTTAAACCGACAAGGGTTTTATACAAGTAAAAATTCCGCAAAAGATCCGCTGGATGAATTTGGAAGAAATGCAGGTGTTGAATTTAATTACATAACAGAAAAAGGCGATTGGCAAGGTTGGGGTGGTTACCATCATTCCATAAAGCCCGGAGTTAAAAAAGAAAATGCCTATGCAGATGTTGGAGGTGGTTATTTTGGGAGGAATTTGAATGCAATTGTTGATTTCGGAAATACCGGAACCAATTATTATACCGACCTGGGCTTTGTAAACAGGATAAACAATTATGATGCATTAAACGACACTTCTATACGCCTTGGCTTCAAGCAACTATTTAATGAAACATCCTATAGTATCTATCCTAAAAAAAGAGGTGCTATTAATCAACATAAAATTCAATTGGAAAATTTCTATGTGTTCAATCCGAATAATACATTGAATGAAGGTAGCAATGAATTGGGTTATGAAATTGAATTTAAAAATACAGCTTCCTTTGGAATTGGATTATCGCATCAAAGAACTGACCTGCTATATCATACTTCTTTTACGGATACGACTCCGTTACCACCGGGTAAGTATAATTATAACCAGGCAAGCATAGGGTATGAATCGGATAAACGAAATCCATTTTCATTCAAGGTTCAGCTAACCACCGGAAAATATTTTACCGCCGACTTTAAGCAGGTAGAAGCAAAACTAACGTACAGGAAACAGCCGTGGTTCGCTATTGAATTAAATGCAGAGTATAATAAACTTTCTTTTCCAGAACCCTATGGAAAGAATAATCTTTTCTTATTAGCATCCCGAATCGAATTAAACTTCAATACCCGTTTATTCTGGACAACCTTTATACAATATAATACCCAACGGAATAATATAAATTTCAACAGCCGTCTTCAATGGCGCTATAAACCGGTTAGTGATTTTTATCTGGTATATACGGACAACTATTTTTCTGACCCATTTTTCAAGAATAAAAACAGGGCGCTTGTATTTAAATTAAATTACTGGCTTAATTTATAGTCTTATTTTTTCTTTATCCATACAAATTCCGCAAAGCCCAGCAAGTCCCAAAACACATTGCCGGTGATGGCCCTCCCCCTAACCCATCTCAATACCATTCGAAAGGGCGTGGCAAAAACATAGAACCAGCTTCTGCGATAGCCGCTTTTTATTATATTGCAATTATTTTTTTTAAATAATGTAGTAAGCTCATCAATCGAATAAATACGTACATGGGTTGAATCATCATAATAATTAAGGGTTCCTTTCATAGAAGGTAATCGGGTGCTTCTTTTACCAGGATACTCTACGTAGAGACTACCCCCCAATTTTAATTTTGGAAGTAACCCCTTCAACACTTCATCCCCATTCAATAAATGTTCAATAACGTGTACAAGTAGGATTGCATCAAAAAAGTTATCTGGCAATACCGAAAAATTGAGTTGAGTTAGATCCATCTCATAAAATTCTTTCATCACCAAAAAATCTTCAGAGGTATTGTTATAGGCACGACTTATATCTAGTCCATAATAAGCACAACCAGGAAATAAAGAAATAGTTTTAGTAGCAGATTGATTGCCTGTACCAACATCTAATAACCTAAAAGCCTGTTGCCCAAAAGCACTTTCCAGAAACGCAAACTTTGGATTTCGCTTTTTTACCCAATTAATTACTGATCGAAAAATTGACATCTGCACAAGATAGTTTTTTCAATCAAAAACGAATAAGGATTGCAATCGTTTGTTCCATTTTAAATAAATTGTAGGATATAGCCTTTAAATCTGGAAATTGCACCTATCAATTTTAAGGTATGAAAGCAAACCGCCGAAATTTTCTACAACGCGTTGCATTGGGCACGGGTTCTTTGGTTACAGGTCTTACATCGCTGGCCAACGTAAAAAAAGATGAATCAGACTCTTTACCACTTGCATCTTACGAGCACGACCAACAACGCTTTAATATGTGTGGTTATGCAGCACCAAAGCTTAACGTAGTACGCATTGGTATTGTTGGACTGGGTATGCGAGGCAGTGGTGCCGTAGAACGGTTAAGTTATATTGATGGTGTTGAAATTACCTGTCTTTGTGATAAACTACCTGATCGTGTAACGGCTGCTCAAAAAACATTAGAGAAAATGGGCCGGACCAAAGCAAAAGAATTTAGTGGTGAAAATGGATGGAAGGCGCTTTGCGAAAGTAAAGATGTTGACCTGGTATATACCCCCACTCCCTGGAACCTACATGCGCCGATTGCACTTTATTCAATGAAAAATGGAAAACATGTAGCTACGGAAGTAAATGCTGGGTTAACTATTGAAGATTGCTGGCAATTGGTAGAGACTTCAGAAAATACAAAGAAGCATTGCATGATGCTTGAAAACTGTTGTTATGATTTCTTCGAGTTACTTACACTGAATATGATCCGAAACGGCTTGTTTGGCGAAACTATTCATGCTGAAGGTGCTTATATTCATGATTTGAGCAGAGAATATTTATTTAACAAGGATGCCTATACGAATATGTGGCGTTTAAGGGAGAATGCTAAGCAAAGCGGCAATCTATACCCAACACACGGACTTGGTCCCATTGCTCAATGTTTAAATATTAATAGAGGCGATAAAATGGATCACCTCGTATCTATGAGTACGCGTGATTTCTCCTTAGCCGATATTGCCAAAGAGAAAGCTGCCGAAGATCCTTTCTTTAAGGAGTTTATAGGTTTACCTTATCGCGGCAACATGAATACTACCATGGTTCGTACGAATAAAGGTAAAACGATGATGTTACAACACGACGTTTCTACACCCAGACCTTATTCTCGTATTCATTTGGTAAGTGGTACGAAAGCGGCAGCACAAAAATGGCCAGGGCCGGAGCGGATTGCCTTCGGACATAGTTGGCTTAAAGAAGATGAATTAAAAAAATTATATGATCAATATTCACCGCCTATTATAAAACATATGGGGGAGATTGCCAAAGAAGTGGGTGGGCATGGAGGTATGGATTTTATTATGGATTGGAGATTAATTGATTGTTTACGAAATGGATTACCGCTCGATCAGGATGTGTACGACGCTGCTTCCTGGAGCAGTGTTATCCCCTTAACTAAACTGTCTACCGCTAATAAATCCCGGACGGTAGACGTTCCCGATTTTACGCGGGGCGCATGGAAAACTAATAAACCTCACGATCTTACCCTCAACGGTGGTGCCACCACTACCGTTCGAAAGGTCGAAAAAAAATAACTCTCCCTAAAAAATTATACCGCTGGGCTCTTTCCTGATTTAACAGGAAAGGGCTTTTTCATTTATATTCATACCTTTATTAATAAGTTAAAGTTTTTAAAACTATAAACAATTCCTATACGTATATAGAAATGGCCATCCAAAGTAAACGCCATTTTTCCGTACCCCAAATCACCAGTATCGGTTGCATTATCTCTTGAAAAATTAACGGGTACTTCCACAACACCGACATAGTATTATTTAATTTAAAAAACGACTTTTATGCCAAAAAAACAGCGTAACAGTAAAGGGATAACCTATGCCCTTACTTTTCTAGTCCTTGGTGTTTTCTCTGTGTTAATGATGTCTTCCAGTCACCGGGAAGCACCGTTAATTGCTAACGACCCCCTTGCCGACAATACAGATTTGTACGCATTTCGAAGTCCGGATGACCCGAATAAGGTAGTTATTATTGCTAACTATATTCCGGCAGAAATTCCATTTGGCGGCCCCAATTACAACAGTTTCGGTCCCGATGTACGGTATGAAATTCACATCGACAACGACATAACGACCAAGGGAGACGATATCATTTATAGATTTACGTTTGACCAGGTTGATGAAGACCCCACTACATTTTTCAATATCCGTTTAGGAAAACAAAATCTTAAAACAACTTATAGACTTCAAAGAAGCATGAATGGTGGAAAGCATTTCAATACCATTGTTTCGAAAGGAATTGTTCCCCCACCAAATATTGGTGCCCGTAGTATTGAAAGCGCGGTTGGGTTAAACGCTTCCGATTACAATTCTCTGATCACAAACGCCATTGCAACAGCGAATACCGGAGAAAAAGTATTTTGCGGACAGGCGGATGATCCGTTTTTTGTGGATCTGGGTGGCGTTTTTGATTTAGGAGATTTACCACGTCAAACCAGCCGCTCCCGTGATGGTATTGGCCATTACAATGTTCATTCAATTTGCCTCTCCATAGATATTTCCACCTTACAAAAAGACGGTAAAAAGGTTTCACGTGCAAAAGACATTCTTGACCCTGATTTCGTAATCGGCGTATGGGCTTCGGCTAGCCGTAAACGTATTAGAACATTATATAGTTATAAAGAAAGAGTGGATGAATTTAACTACGGAGATTGGGTTCAGGTATCACGCATTGGCATGCCACTAACCAATGAGGTGGTAATTCCCATTGGCGATAAAGATTTCTGGAATGCAATCACTCCTTACGAAGATTTAAAATATATTAGAACATTTGGTAATTATTTTTACAATCCTGAATTATCGCTTTACATGGATGATGCTAAATTTGGCGGTGCAATTCCTGCATTTGCCAAGTTAAGGGTTCAAAAAAACTCGTTGGGTTCCTTTGGATTTGGTAATGGTCAGAATGGATTATACGGATTAAAAGGAAATGCGGCGTTGGCAGGTACCGCATTGGATGATGCAATTTTTGGTAAATTTTTATTGCCAGCACCCAACTCACCCCGCTCAGTAGATATATGGCCGATCTTTAATAGTGGCGTACCTAATCTACGACCTTATCAATTAGCAACTGGCAAAGGAGGGAATCCACTAGCATTTGGTAAACCTTTTATCAATAACTTTTTACCTAATGGCGGGGATATGCTTCGGCTAAACATGGCCGTTCCACCAACTCCGAGAGATCATCCTCAATTTAGTTCAGATGGTTTAATTCAGGCAGCCGTACTGGGATTAACTGATCCTGCTTACAATTCCAATGCAAACCTTCAGTGGATACCTAATATGGATGGTTTCCCCAATGGAAGAAGATTAGAAGATGATGTTACATTAATAGAGTTGCAGGCAGTTAGCGGTATAGCACTGGCCGCGTTGGGATTGTGGTATGATGACTTTAATGGAATCAACCCTGTTTCACAGGATTTATTAGATGTAGTTACCTATCGCACTGGTGTAAATAAAAATGATACTACGTTTAAAATGGCTTTTCCCTATGTGCAAACACCGTGGAGAGGAACTTCTGTGCAAACAGAATAATACCTGTTGAAAAATTAGCAGGCATGAAAAGATAACAATGCTGATACCAAAATTTAAAAAAATAATTATGAAACGAAAAATATATGCTTCCATTTTATTGGTAGTGATGCTTACCAATATTTTTCCCTACCAACTATTTGCATCCAGTCATCGCGAAGCGCCGTTGATCGCTAATGATCCACTGGCCGATAATACCGATCTCTATGTTTTCCGAAGCCCGGATAAACCGAATACTGTTACTATTATTGCCAACTATGTACCCCTCCAATTACCTCAGGGTGGTCCTAATTATTATTCCTTCGGAGAAGATATCCGTTACGAGGTGCATATAGATAATGATATTGCTACCTATGGCGATGATATTGTTTACCGATTTACATTCGACCAAAAGAATGAGGACCCAACTACTTTTTTCAATATTCGGTTAGGAAAACAAAATTTGAAAACAACCTATAAGCTGGAAAGAAGTAAAGACTGCGGGCGAAACTTTCAAACAATAATAAAAAACGGGATAGTTCCTCCGCCAAATATTGGAGCGCGTTCTATTAGTTCACCCGTAGGATTAAACGCACCTGACTATAATTCACTTATCAATGGCGCAATTAAAACAGCTCAAACAGGAGAAAAGGTTTTTTGTGGTACCAGCGATGATCCATTTTTTGTAGACCTCGGTGGCGTTTTTGATTTAGGTGATATGCCGCGCCAAACCACCTCCCCGGCGGATGGTGTTAAGTGTAAGAACGTTTCAACGATTGCTATGCAAATTGATATCGCCACTTTGCAAAAAGATGAAAAGCCTGTGTGGAAAGCTAAAAATATACTCGACCCTGATTATGTAATTGGCGTTTGGGCTTCTGCCAGTCGTCAAAAGATACGTGTATTAAACATAGATGGAAAAGGAAAGGAAGATCATTTCGGTTCCTGGGTACAGGTATCGCGTTTAGGCATGCCACTTACCAACGAAGTAGTAGTTCCTATTGGATATAAAGATTTATGGAATTCAATTACTCCCTATGAAGATTTAAAATATCTGAAAACATTTGGCAAGTATTTCTATAACCCTGAGTTAGCTTTGTATATGGATGATACGTTCTTTGGAGGAGCTATTCCGGCATTGGGCCCATTACGCATTCAACGAAATTCCTTAGGGTCATTTGGTTTTGGAAACAATCAGAATGGATTATTTGAATTGAAAGGCAAGCCGGCATTAGCGGGTACTGCGCTGGATGACGCAATTTTTGGAAAACTATTATTACCAGCTGCTAACTCTCCCCGATCCGTCGATCTATGGCCTATCTTTCACACCGGAGTTCCCAACCTGATCCCTTACCAGCTAGCAACCGGCAAAGGTGGTAACCCCTTAGCAACCGGCAAACCATTTATCAATAATTTTTTACCAAATGGTGGCGATATGCTACGCATAAACATGGCCGTTCCCTTAACACCACGAAATCATCCGCAATTCAGTACAAACGGATTGGTGCAAGCTGCCGTGTTAGGATTAACAGATCCGGCATATAACACCAATGCAAATCTGCAATGGATACCCAATATGGATGGTTTTCCCAATGGAAGAAGGTTAGAAGATGATGTAACAAGAATTGAGCTAGAAGCCGTGGGCGGTATTGTATTGGCAGCCTTAGGACTATGGTATGATGATTTTGACGGCGTCAATCCAGTATCACAGGACCTGGTGGA
>JBJXDV010000371.1:0-2782 GCA_046153465.1 Chitinophagaceae bacterium | reverse complement strand
AACACCATAAATCCAGCTGAATAAAAAATGGTGTCTTTAATTCTAACCATTTCACTTCTATATTGAGCCGTATCTTCTCCCTGCAACATTTTATCTGCATAATTGATATAGGTGAAAATATCTTTATGAAGATAATGCCAGGCATCGGGGTTCGCTGAAAAACCTTCCTGTCCCTTACTATTTTTTATTAAATCGGGATATAAAACGAATTGCTCTTTTCCATCTTTTCGTTCCATTAAAATATGAAAAAACATATTCTTGCCCCCACCCGTAATGCTATCCCTTACATAGGTAGTCCAATAGTTTCCCATATCTGTTTTAATGCCCTGGTATAAGGTTAGATTCTCCTCCCCTTTTTGTTTTGCATCAGTGCCAAAATTTAGAGGGTTAAATGTATTTACCGAAAGGATATCTTTCTTAGAAGAAGAAATAAGCACCCCAATCAGAAAAACACCAAAGCCGAGATGAGACACCGAAGCACCAGCCGCTTTTATTTTACCATTCAATCCGGCCCATATATAGGTTGCATTTGCCACCACCGCATAGATGCTGGCAAACAGCGCCAGGTGAATTGCTATTAAAAAGCCAATTCCAAATTTGTCGAAATCTATTTTACCAAATAAGCTTGCACTAATTGACAAGATCAACGTAATAATTGTGGGCAATAATATTTTTTTACCAAAGAAATCCTTTGAGGTGTTCTTATATTTTAAATATTGCACTACAGCCGTAAGTACTCCAATTATAACTGCCACGAACACCTGAACTCTGTTGTAGGCAAATTCCTTTTCGGCTCCAATATCCAATTTGCTGCCAAATAATTTATTGAAAATTGGAAATGAGGTAGGAATAATAATAGCTAATGCAGAAAGAAACAGGACAAGCGATCCAATAAACATCCAAAATTCTCTGGACCATGCATTTTCTTCTTTTACAATATGCGGTATCTGTTTATAACGAACTGCATAAAGAATGATCGAAGGAATAAGAAATATTATTACAAAGGCTTTTAGTTGTCCGTTCATACCCGAAGCAACGAAGGCATGAACAGAAGTATCCTGGAGAACCCCGCTTCGGGTTAAATAAGTTGAATAAAGAATAAGGATAAAACTTAAAATAAAAAAAAGATAGGTTGTTCGTAAAGATCTACCAGTAGCATTAAAAATTAATTGTGTATGTAAACCGGCCACCATTACCAGCCAGGGTACAAGAGAAGCATTTTCAACCGGGTCCCATGCCCAATACCCTTCGAAGTTTAAAGACTCATAGGCCCATTTCGCACCCATCATTATACCAAGCCCAAGGATTGCGCCGGAGAATAATGTCCATGGCATCGATTGCTTTGTCCAGCCTCCAAAATCTTTTTTCCACAACCCGGATATTGCGTATGCAAAAGGTACTATGGTAGAGGCAAATCCTAAAAATAAAATAGGTGGATGAATCACCATCCAGTAATTCTGTAGTAATTGATTCAGGCCTTGTCCCCCACGCTTTATAATCAACTGTAGATAATCAGCTCTGAGTATTCCATTAGAAAAAAAGGCGGGAGCATTTTCTGGCGACATTATTCCCGTATCACGAATTAATGTAAATGGATTATTGCCGATCTTCAAATCAAGAAAATAAATACCGAGAATCATTGAAGAAAGACAAATTTGGGCAAAACTGATTACGCTCATCACCGGGGCTTCCCAATTTTTAGCTGTGCGCATCAATATCAATCCCAATACAGCGTGCCAAAATGCCCATAATAAAAAACTACCTTCCTGGCCTTCCCAAATACTGCTCAAAAGATACTTAGGCTCGAGCGATTTGTCGGAATGGGTCCATGCATAAGAATACTCGAAGTAATGATTTGAAATTATAAAATATATAAGGCCAAAAATCGAAAAGATGGAAAGAGCATCCACTAAAAAGCTAACTCGTGCAATTTTCTTCCAACTGTTAGCGTCTGCTGGAATTTTTGCATTGGGGGTCTTGAAATATGCTATACTGGCAATGAGCGATGAAACTAAAGATAGGATAAGTAAGAAATGACCGATTTGTCCGAGCAATAAATGTTCACCAATATAATTCATCGGGCTTATTAATTTTGACTAAGATTATTGCCGGCAGCTTTTGGGTCGTCCTTATATTTGGATGGGCATTTAATAAGTATTCCGGCTTTATTCGTAATATCAAACACACCACCTTGCATTTTGCCTTTCAAAACAATACGCGAACTTTTTTCCATGTCCATAGGCTTTTCAAAATGATAAACCACTTTCGCTTTATTGCCCAAAGAATCCTTTACATAAAACTGCGTCAGATTCGGATTAACGGTTGGGTCAAACTCGATAGGAGTTGCAAGAGATTTATCTAATTCAGCAATCACCGTAACGGTTTTGCCTTCTTTCTGCCGGGCTGAAGCCAGGGTTTCATAAGTAGATAAATCACCCATAAAACTTAAGAGAACCATTACGGAAGCCGCGATTGCAACCAGAAGTATAATGTGCGATTTTTTCATAATTGATCATTAAAGTACAAAGTTAGTCTAAAATGAATCATAAGTTATTGGTGTTTTTGCATAAACCACGATTTTTTATAGTGCTCAACATGGCACTATTTATTACAAAATTTCGTTAAACAAATTGCCTGATACAATCAAGTAAGCAACCTAATAAACATTTTTTGCCTCTTATTGATCCTGTACTACCTTGCACCGCATTTTTAAAGTTTATCATGACAGACCTTTTCAGATTTGATCCTAACAGCGCCAGCAATCCCAATAACAATATTTTTG
>JBJXDV010000370.1:0-26148 GCA_046153465.1 Chitinophagaceae bacterium | reverse complement strand
GAAAAATTTACTTCGCGATAGCCAATTCCTATTTTGTTTGTCCCATCTAAAAAATACCAATCGGGTGCATTAATATAAATACCCCGTTCATTTAACCAATGATATAATTCTTTTTGTATGTTCATTTGTATCCACTGCGAGTCGTCCAATCCTTTATGTCCAGGATGAATCGTTGATGCACATAAATCGCCCGGGTAAGGCCCGTCGTTTTCCCAAATATCAAACCCTGTTTTAGAAAAAAAATATTTAATCTTTTCCCTGTACGCAAATCCCCATTTACTTCCAAAGCAAGGAGCATTTCCAAAAAAAGCACCTCCGGGTTTTCCTGTTATTGGATCTACTACATCGTCTTCATCGCTTATTCGCCTGCTGCTAAACAAGGAATATCCGCCAATACTTATTTTTTTTGAATGAGCATACTCTGCCAGCATTTTCCATTGGAGAATATTAGCTACAGATGAGTCTTCCATGTTCAAATGACTTCCAAAGCTAAGAATTACTGCTTCATAACCTGTAGCAACGCATTGATCAATCGCCGTCTTAACCTCTTCATTATTTTTACTAACCAAATGCATAAAGATTGGGTTTGAACTCGTCCAGGGAGCAATGGAACGGTACATCGACCGGATGGCTAACCCTCGTCGCTCACGGTCATAGCCATCCATTAATAGCTCATGGGTACGCACCGACTTAAATATTTCGCCAGGCTTTAAATCAATGCCAGGAGCTTTTTCCGGATATACTTCTAACAGACAGGGAGTTTCATAATAATAATTTACCTGTGAAGTATATGAACTATCTGTTTTCCAATGAGTGGTTTGATCACTGATATCATAACGCATCGCATTATTGAATGCATAATTGGTTTCAACATAAATGCCGTGCTGTTTTTTCATAACCTCAGGTTTTCCTACTACCGCGCTTTCCTCTTCTACAAGGGCGAGCATTTCATTAACCACCCTTCCTATTTTAAAACTATTGGAAGAATGATTTTCAACAGCCACCCATTTTATAATTAATGGAATACCATCATACAATTCGTAATGCACAATTACCTGGATATTGTGTAGCTCTTTAAGTGACGACTCGTAAATAAAAGAAAGATGCTTTCCTGTAGGCTGATTTTTATTTGTCGTCCAAAAGGAAGTTTTCCAATTTAGGAAAGGACTAATGGAAGATTGAGTAAAACCCGTAACAATAAAATCGGAAGAATTTGCTGTAAATTTTTCCAGCCAATCGGTAACCAGGTAAGCATTTTCTGTTTGCCCATACAATCCGCCAATATTGTATTCCTTTCCATTCAAGGTAATTCTCGCTTCAGGTTTTACAGCACGTAATAATTGCTGCCCGTTTATCATATTTTGGAAATCTGTACAAGCCACATTTGGGCTTATCCGAAAACTTCTTTTAAGTAGTCCGTTGTATAGAATTAATTCTTTTCCGTCTGCACTATAAAATAATGCGGCTTTTTGTTTGGGCGGATATACTAACCAATCGGACGAATACAGCTTTTCCTGAACGTTTGTAAAAGTTGGAAGGGCTTTTACTCCGGGCTGGGAATGAGCCAGCACTCCGGTTAACAAAAACAAACAAATTGCCAGCAGACTTCGCATCAAAGAAATGAATTTACTTAAAGCTACTTTAAAAGGTGCTTTGTTGAAAATAAAATAACCCCGCGAATGCAGGGTTATCTTGTATTGTTTATACCCTCATATAAACAAAACTAACTTATGCAAATTCAGTTAAAATTTATTAGCAATCCAACTTAAGATTATAAAGGAGTTCGACCTTTTTATATGCAAACGATTGTATTTACAGTTACAATCGTTTGTCCATTTTTTTTTTGGATTAGTTTGCAGTAATATCGCTTATGGAAAAGAAACTACCAACGATTAAGGAGATTGCTAATAGGCTGAATATTTCTATCTCAACAGTGTCGCGTGCTTTACACGACCACCCGAGCATTGGCCTTCGTACCAAAACCCAGGTAAAAAAATTAGCGGAAGAGTTAAACTATGTTCCCAATCAAACGGCTATTTTTTTTAAACAGGGCAAAACATTTACCATTGGAATTGTATTACCGAATTTGCGCGAAGAATATTTTTCGCTTGCGATAAGTGGCATTGAAGAAACAGCTTTTGAAAATAATTATATCGCACTGATTGGGCAATCACACGATGACGCAGAAAGAGAAAAGAAGATTATTGAAACAATGAAGAAGCATCGGGTAGATGGCTTATTGGTATCTATTTCAAAAGAAACTTCTTCGTTGACACATTTTGAAGAATTACAACAATACAATATTCCGGTGGTATACTTCGACAGAGTGCCCGATGCACCGGATATCCATTCTGTTTGGTGCAGCTTGTATCACAGTTCGATAAGTGTCATCGATTTCCTCGCACAGAAAGGACATAAACGAATTGGGTATATACAGGGACCAGATACACTCACCATTAAAAATGAACGGCTTCAGGGTTATTACGAAGGATTGAAGAGAAATAAAATCACAGTGGATGAATCACTGATCGTTAATAGCGATCTTTCTACCAAAGGCACACAAATAGCGTTGGAAAAATTGATTTCTCAAAAGAAAAGACCCACGGCAATTATAGCATTCAACGATTATGTTGCGTTAGATGCCATGCAACATGCGCGTAGTAAGAAATTAAAAATTAATAAAGATGTTTGTTTTGTAAGTTATGCAAACCTTCCGATAACCCATTACCTCGAAACGCCCCCATTGGCATCTGTAGAACAGTTTCCCTATGAACAAGGCATACGGGCAACCGAGTTACTTTTGAAACTTATTGAGGGTAAATCGAAACTGGAATCTTTTCCATTCGAAAATATTGTACTTAAAAGTGAATTAATTATACATTAGTGGATAGTTAATAGTGCATTAAGCATATTGCTCCAAATGGGCTTTTCTTTAGAAATTTGAACGCATTGACTATTCACCATTCACTATTCGCAATTCACTATTAGCTATCTTCGCATTTCTAAATAAGCAACTATGCAATACCGGATCGAGAAAGATACTATGGGCGAAGTACAAGTACCAATTGACGCATTATTTGGTGCACAAACTCAACGCAGCATTGATAATTTTAAAATTGCGGAAGATATAAACCGCATGCCCAAAGAAATAATAAAAGCATTTGCGTATTTAAAAAAAGCAGCCGCACTAACGAATTTAGAAGCGGGAATTTTATCGAAAGAAAAATGTGATCTTATTGGTAAAGTTTGTGACGAAATAATAGCTGGTACACTCGATGAATATTTTCCCCTGGTGGTTTGGCAAACGGGTAGCGGCACCCAAAGTAATATGAATGTAAACGAGGTAGTGGCTTATCGTGGCCATGTATTAAATGGAGGAAAATTAGATGACAAAGAAAAAATTTTGCACCCTAATGATGATGTAAATAAATCCCAATCATCGAACGATACTTTTCCAACGGCCATGCATATCTCCGCTTATAAAATGCTGGCTGAAATCACGATACCGGGTATTGAAAAACTTCGCAACACACTTGCCGAAAAAAGTAAAAAGTTTATGCAAGTGGTAAAAATTGGCCGCACTCACTTTATGGATGCAACGCCACTAACCCTCGGACAAGAGTTCAGTGGCTATGTTTCACAGCTTGATCATGGATTGAAATCAATAAAAAATACTTTATCTCATTTAAGTGAACTTGCCCTTGGAGGTACCGCAGTTGGAACCGGCATCAATACACCTGCAGGTTACTCAGAAAATGTTGCGAGGCATATTGCTTCGCTTACTGGGTTGCCTTTTGTTACAGCAGAGAATAAATTTGAAGCATTGGCAGCACACGATGCCATTGTTGAAACACATGGTGCGTTAAAAATGGTAGCAGTTAGTTTAATGAAAATTGCCAACGATATTCGTATGTTATCCTCCGGCCCTCGCAGCGGCATTGGGGAAATTTTTATTCCAGATAACGAACCTGGCTCGTCTATAATGCCCGGAAAAGTTAATCCAACGCAATGTGAAGCGTTAACAATGATTGCTGCACAGGTAATGGGAAATGATGTTACCATTGGAATAGGGGGAGCAAACGGCCATTTTGAATTGAATGTATTTAAACCGGTAATGATTTATAATTTCCTCCATAGTGCGCGGCTAATCGGTGATGGTTGTGTAAGCTTTAATGATAAGTGTGCAATTGGACTTGAACCTATAGAAGCAAACATAAAAAAGCATGTAAATAATTCTTTAATGCTCGTTACTGCTCTCAATACTAAAATTGGTTATTATAAAGCGGCCGAAATTGCTCAGAAGGCGCACAAGGAAGGAACAACTTTAAAAGAAATGGCCGTAAAATTGGGATATGTTACTCCAGAGCAGTTTGATGAATGGGTAATCCCCGAAAATATGGTAGGATCAGTTAAATAATAACGATCTTATTAGTAATCATAGCAAGAAAACTTTGTTTTAGATTGTATACTATTCATTTAAAAAATACTATTGAATAATTACTTTCTCTGTGGTCATCAATACTCCAAACCCATTGTAAAGTTTAAGTATATACATTCCTCTTCCAAAATTTTCCACATTAATAGAAAAATTATCTTTTCCGGTAGTTGCCTGCAACATTAATTTTCCCGAAATATCCCATAATTCAACCCGCAAGGGTTTATGCATTCCTCTTTTGCTTTGTACATATAATATTTTTGAGGCTGGATTTGGATACAGTTTTACAAAGGTTCTGTTATAAACTGGTTTTAACGGAATATATTCCCGTAGTGCTAACGTGCTTATATATACTACGCGTAAGATACGACCTGCATTGGGAGTTGCAGTACTTGATCCGCTAAATCCACCGGTGGGACCTGACGTAGAACCGGAGCTATCAATAGCGAAATAAAGAGTATCACCATGCGGATTAATAGCCACATCTCTTATTCGATTTCCATGAAAATAAGGAATGGTATCTGTAATAGAAGATGTACTGGTACTATCAACCCGATCGCCAAGAGGTGATTTTATTTTTAATCGAAACAAACCATACTTGAGTGAAGTGACTAACAAAGAATTACTCCATCCTGGAATTGTATTGGAATAGGTTCCATAAAAATCAATACCTGAAGGAGCTACGGTAGGCCAGGTAAAAATATTTGCGCCACTTGAGGGAATGCTTGCAGCCGCCGCATTAAAAAGAGAAAACATCGGTTCCTGGTTCGGTGTGCCATTGCAAAAAGTAGCTATTTCATTTGGAACCGTTTGATTTGCCAACACATTATTATTACTATTTCCATCTGCCGTATTATAATTATCATCGCACAGCCCTGCAACTTTGGGCCAACCATAGTTAATACCCGCGTTAATAATATTTACTTCATCGTCCGATTTATCTCCATGTTCAGAACTATACAATCGCCAGGTACCAGCTACATTGCCCCACTGAATTCCTTGCGGATTGCGGTGGCCATAGGAAAAAACCGGAGTTTTTGATGTTACTGGCCCTGAAGTGGGAAATGGATTAGTATCTGGAATCCATTCGGCCCCTCCTGATTGGGCAGCATCTGGTTCCGTATTCAGTCTTAAAATCTTTCCTTCGTATACATTTATGTCCTGAGCATTATTTGTTCTTGTTTGATTATTAAACTGGCCAGCTCCCATATCTCCTATTGTATAATAAAGAAGGTTGTCTGGACCGATAGTCAATCTCCCGGAGTTATGATCATTACTTCCCGATAAATCATCCAATACAATATCCGGAGAGGAGTTAAGTGTACCTGATGCAGCATTATACGTATACCTTAAAATCTTAGTTTTAAAAAAGCACGGGTGATTACCGGTCGTTCCACTGCAAAGATTATTGTTAGGCGACCCGCTAGTTGGATACTTAAAATAAACCAATGCAACATAAACATAAGGTTTTCCGCCAAGCAGTTGAGGATGCAAAGCCATTCCCATTAAACCGCCCTGCGGCCATTGAGCAATACTTCTATTGAAATTGATAAGGTTATTCAGATCGAGTAGTATTCTTTTGCCACCATTACGGGCATGCACTTTTGTAATGCGGTACATACGCGCTTCAGTTACCCATAACGAATCATCGGGTCCATAACTTATTTCCCAGGGAAAGCCAAGCTGGGCTGTTAACGTATCTATTCGAAATACCTGATTATTCCAGGTAACAACCTGAGCTTTTGTATTGAATAATATCAACAAAATAAAAAGTGAACTTATCAATACACGGATTTGATGGGTATAAGGTTTCATAGAATCAGAAATTTAGTTGACCCATTGAAACGTAGTTTTCCTTTGGGTTCGAATTAAATGGTGCGTAAAAATTACAACATAATTCCCGTCAGGCAATAGTGGTTATCACTTACGAAATATCTAGTAAAACGATCATTGACCATTCCTAAACTATTTTATAGTTTTACAACAACCCTTAACTCTTTTTTGAAAACCAAACCGTATCTATGAATATACATTTACCACTATTTTCCGTTTATATAAAAAGGATTTTTCTTTTTTCACTCCTTTTTTTGCTCCTGCAAATATCATATAGCCAGGTTGTGGTAGTCGACTATGGAAAAAGTTATATAAATATCACAAAAGGATTGAACGGAGGAACCATTGAAGTGGGCGATACACTCGAAATGCGTTCTACCTTTGTAGTTAGATGCTCTAGTGGTTGCCCGGCCTTTGTTGATAGCTGTGCATATTACGACACCGTTAAAGCGGGTACCGCCTATATCGCTGCATCATTGTCGGTATTAACAAATGAGGGGAAAATTTATAAACCCTTTACCGATGCTTCAGGAGATGATTGTGGTAACATTACCGGGAATAACATACAAATAAATCTTGGCTATGCTACAGCGGATGCTCCTGCAACTGCTTTTCGGAGGGGCAGAATCAGAAATACGCATAAGCCATCCTTTTATGGAGCCACCTGTATTATGGTAGCCAGTTACCGTGTAAGGGTAACCGGGGCATTAGGTACCCTCATTAATACAGGCGGTGGAGCTATTTCTTATAAACCCACAACTTCAATTTCTCCCTTGTTTGTAAGTTTCCCCTACAATAACACAAAGATTTCTACCAATTTTGGTATTTGTACCAATACAGTAGGAACAAACGCATTGGGTGCCGAAACGAATGGAACCTTTGGATCGGGCAAACCTCGAAACCGGGTAGCCTCCGGAAGTGTTCCTGCAAATTATGTATATAGCCCATTTACCATTAATGGGCCACAAGATTATTTTTACGGAATACCAAATAATACCAGTACACAAACAAATTACACAACCTTAAATAGCTGGCCCAAGCCCGATGGTGCGTCACCTACTCACCGTGTTTTTACCGTATGGGATATCATTGGTGATCATACCGGAAGTGTTTCACCTACATTAGGTAATCCTGCTGCTGATACTGCCGCAAATCCCAATAGCGGATATATGTTAGTAGTAAACGCTGCATACCGAATTGATTCTGCTTTTAGCCATACTATTACCAACCTATGCCCGAATACCTATTACGAATTATCTGCCTGGTTTCGGAACATCTGTTCTAAGTGTGGATGTGATTCTAACGGAAAAGGAGCAACGAATGGGTCAGGCCCTGTATTATATATTCCCACAGCAGCAGGTGATTCATCTGGTGTTTATCCAAATCTTACCTTACGTGTTGACGGCATAGATTATTATACTACTGGCAATATAAAATATACGGGGCAATGGATTAAAAAAGGATTTACTTATGTAACCGGCCCTTCACAAACCTCGTTGACCATGACCATTCGAAATAATGCACCCGGTGGAGGAGGTAATGATTGGGCACTCGATGATATCAGTCTTGCTACCTGTACACCCACGCTTAATCTTGTACCAAGTGGCGGTGTTAATGTTTGCTATGGTAACCAAATTGATATGTTTACAACCGTAAGATGCTTTTCTCCTAATTATATTTATTGGACATGGGAAAGAAGTACAAACGGTGGTGCAAGTTGGGTAAATACCGGCGTTAGTGGAATTGGATCTCCCACACTTGTTTCGGGAGAGCAGCAGTATATTGCTACTTATCCTTCGTTCCTTGCAGATAGTAGCGTACATAATAATATGTTTCGGATTCGGGTAGCATCAACACCGGGCAATCTATTAAACCCTAACTGTTCCTACACAGCGTCAAATACGATTATTGTTTGGGTTAATAACTGTTCAGTGGTATTAAAAACTGATATTTTGGAATTTTCAGGAAAACTTCAAAATGGTTTAGGGACACTTAAATGGACAACCACCAATGAAACACCCGGAGTTGAATATGAGTTGCAGCGAAGTGATGACAATAAGAATTTTGAAACGATGGGCATTATAACGGTTAATGCGGCACAGGAGGCGAAAAGCAGTTATAGTTTTATCGATAATATACCCGCAACGGCCGCCACTTATTACAGAATAAAAATTACTAAAGCATCTGCTTATAAATTCAGCAAGGTTATTCTATTGAATAATAAAGCAACCGAGTTCAGCATTAAATCATTAATTAATCCATTTGATGGTACTATTTCCTTTGACTTGATAAGTACCTCATCAGGAACTGCAGCCATTTCTTGTTTAGACAGCTATGGGCGATTAATAAAAAAGAGTAGTGAGCTTATACATCCTGGTATTAATGAGTTAAAGCTGCTAGGTCTTGAAAGTATCAACCAGGGCACCTATACACTTCGCATACAAATGGGAAAATATCTGGTCAATAAACAAATTATTAAAAAGAGTAAATAGAAAGATTGGGAGAGTTAGTATAAAATAGTTAACAAGCATTGTGTAGAAATGCAATGCTCCAAAAATCCAATGATCGTAAAGATCTTTTGGCAAATAAATTAATTATTTTAAGAAATCTGAGAATTGTCGTTAACAACAGAACTTGTTACCACAGTTGAATGCTCTTCATGTGCATGTTTCTTAAAAAACCTTTTTTGGTAAAACAAAATAATGATTACCCCGGTAGAAATAGATGCATCTGCAATATTAAATATGGGAGAGAAAAACGTAAAACTTTCACCACCCCAAAAAGGAACCCAGGAAGGGAATGTTTTATTTTCGAGTATCGGCAAATACAACATGTCCACCACATTGCCATGTAGAAAAGATGAATAGCCTTTAAAAGATGGTGCAGCCAATCCCACATACCCCGAATAATCGTTTGAAAAACGATCTATTAACATACCCTTGTCAAAAATTAATCCGTAGAATAAACTATCGATTAAATTCCCGAGGGCGCCTGCAAAAATCAATCCCACGCAAACTATAAAACCACGATGATACTTTTTACGAACAATACTCTTAATATAAAAAATTCCAAAGATAACAGCCACTAAACGAAAAAGAGTGAGCGCCATTTTACCCCAATCACCTCCAAATTTCCAACCCCATGCCATACCGGCATTTTCAATAAAATAAAGTCGGAACCAATTTGGTAACAGCGTAATGTGTTCACCGTAATGCATATTGGTTTTTACCCAGATTTTTAACGATTGATCGGCAACAATAATAGCCAGTATAATTATAACAACTGTTCTGTTCTTCACATCAAAAAATTTTGTGGGCAAAGATAGGTAAAAGCAGGGAGCCTATACCAATACAAGTGGATCCCAAATCTAAAAATTGTATATCTAATAACAATTGGAATCGCATTTTCCTCTTAAGGTCGACAGGGGTATTATGTTCATTTATTATTCTTCAAAATACACCCTCTTCACCCGTTGAGAAACGCCGGTTAAAATTTCGTATGGTATTGTTTGTGCCCATTGTGCAACCTGGGCAACAGGCAATTCATTTCCAAAAATAATTACATCATCTCCTTCCTTCACCCCAGGGATGTCTGTTACGTCAATCATCGTCATGTCCATGCAAATCGCTCCTACAATGGGCGCGAGCTTTCCGTTCACCCAGATTTTTCCAGCGCCCCTGCTTAAAGATCGAGGATACCCATCGGCATAACCGATACGAATAGTGGCAATTATTGAATCTCGTTGAAGTACACCACTCCTGCTATAACCTACTGTTTCACCAGCTTTCAGGTTTTTGAGTTGAGCAATCGTTGACCGAAGCGTAGATACCTCGGTAATATTTTTTCTATCAGCATCGATGCCGTACAAACCAATTCCCAATCGCACCATATCCATTTGAAGAGATGGATGCCTGCTAATACCTGATGTATTCGCGATATGTTTTAAAATGGGATAAGCAACTATATCTTCTACCTGTTGGCTCATTGTCAGAAATAGTTCAGCCTGATGTTTTGTAAAACTATCCTGTGATGAATCTTCGCTCGCTACTAAATGACTAAAAATTGACTGCACTTTAACCACATTTGATTTGAGTACATCGAGTACTAAAGGCAATTCGTTGGAAGAAAAACCCAGGCGGTTCATTCCGGTTTCTAATTCAATATGCACAGGATATTGCTGAATTCCCTGTTTATGTAAAAACAAGGCAAACTCATTTAATAACTTTATAGAAAACAGTTCAGGTTCCAGATTGTTTTCTACCATTACTTCAAAGGCCGATTCATCGGGGTTCATAATCATAATGGGCAGATTGATTCCTGCCTTTCGTAATTCTACGCCTTCATCTGCATAAGCAACAGCAAGGTAATCGACTTTATGATATTGTAATACGCTGGCTATTTCAAAGCTCCCACTGCCATAGGCAAACGCTTTTACCATCACCATCAGTCGTGTGCCTTCCTTTAAAAGTTGCTGGTACTGCTTAAGGTTATTTACCAAGGCAGTAAGATTGACTTCTAATATTGTTTGATGAACTTTTTGCTCCAGTAATTTATCAATCTGTTCAAAGGCAAAAACACGGGCACCTTTTATTAAGACGGTCTCATCTTTAAAACGAAGGTGGTTAAAATCATTTTTAAAGTCTTGTACGGTATGATAAAAAATGGATTGAAGACCCGGTATTTTGTGAAAGAAATGTTGATGCTGACTCAATCGTTCTCCAATGCCGATAAAACGGTCGATTTTTCTTTGCTCGAGAGAAGTTGCCACTTCCACATACAATTCATTTTCTGATTTTCCACTTTGTAATATATCGGATAAAATAAGGGTGCGTTTATCATGTTGCTGTTGCTGCAGTAAAAAATCAAGTGCTATTTTTAATGAGCTAATGTCTGCACTGTAACTATCATTTATTACTGAACAATGATTTATTCCGTTTTTTAATTCCAGTCGCATACTTACTGCCTCCAAAACTTTCATCTTTTTGAGAATGCCTGAAGGTTTTATTCCGAGGTGTAATAGCAAACACCAGCAGTGAATGGCATTTTCAACCGACGCATCATCCGTAAAAGGAATGCTGATTTGTTGATTCTGATCTTTCCAGGAAGCAGTAATAAGTGTATGCCCGTTTTCTTTATAAATAGTTAGTATTTGAAGAGAGGCATCAGAAACGGAACTCCAGTTGATTAACGTAAAAGGCTTCGAACGCCCATCATTCCGTTGTTGCCATAAAAGAGCGATTGATTCATGAATTTCAGGGTAATCCTTACTATAGACAAGCACTTCTACATCGGTAAATAATCGCAGTTTTTCATTTACTTTTTGGCGCTTATTTAGAAAATTTTCACCGTGTGCTTCTCCAATATTGGTAAAGATGCCTATGGTGGGTTGAATAATTTTTTTTAATTTATCCATTTCACCGCTTTGCGAGATACCGGCTTCGAAAATTCCTAATTCATGTGAAGCATTCATCGGCCATACACTAAGTGGTACACCTATTTGAGAATTATAACTTTTGGGATTACGGATTATATGGTAGTCATCGTCCAATAATTGATTCATCCATTCTTTCACAATTGTTTTTCCATTACTACCGGTAATGCCTATTACCGGAATCGAAAACTGTTTACGATGAGCACCCGCTAATTGTTGTAAAGAATTTAAAGTATCTGGCACCAGTAAAAAAATTCCATCTGGGAAAATAGATTCATCTGTCGTTTCGCTGATAACAAAATGCCTCACTCCCTTTTCATATAATTCCGGAATAAATGAGTGGCCATTTCTTCGAGGGCCCTGCAAAGCAAAAAACAAAGAAGTGGCAGGAAAAATAATCTTTCGGCTATCAATAAGCAGGTGCTCAATAATTGTTTCAGCATTCACGGAGACTTTGCTGTTAATCAAGCTGGCAATATCTTTAATTGTATACGACAAATAATAACAAATTAAATCAACGAATAGAATCATCTACGATATCGGGCGGTGTGCCTTTCTTCTGTATAAACAAGGAGTAGAATATAGACCCGCCGAGGCAGATCATTATTACTCCCAGCGAAATAAAAACCTGGATATTTTTGGGTATCCAATTATTTACCCAATGTTCTGCAAGCATCTTAATTCCGATAAATATTAAAACGATAGCAATTCCCTGGGGCAGATAATCAAATTTAGAAATGGCCCCCCTTAATAAAAAGAATAGGGAACGCAAGCCTAATACTGCGAATATATTTGATGTGTAAATTACCAACAGATCGGTAGAAATGCCCAGTACAGCGGGAATTGAATCGAGTGCAAAAACCAAATCAATTGCTGCCAGCATTATTACCACAACAAACAAAGAACTATAAAAACGTTTTCCGTTTTCGCGGAACACATATCTACCCTCTGCGTCGTTTGAAACGATAGGCAGAAAACGTTTAAGTAATTTATAAATTTTTGAGTTGTAAGGATCAAACTCCGCATCATCAGTGGCCGTAAACATTTTGTATCCCGTAAAAACCAGGAAAGCACCAAAAATATAAAGAATCCAGCTAAATTGATTTACCAATGCAACGCCAAGGGTAATAAAAATAACCCTGAATACAATGGCCATAAGGATGCCAATAAGCAACACGCGACCATAATATTTTTCCTTTACCTGGAATGCTGAAAATATTAGAATGAACACAAATATATTATCAATACTCAGGCTCCATTCCATTAAGTAGGCACTTAGGTATTCGAGTCCAAGTTGCTGTCCTTTTTCGATCCACATAAAAACGAAAAATGCCAGCGCCAGCAAAACCCAAAACATTGTTTGATAAAGCGCCTGCCTGATGGTAATTTTTTGATTTTTTTTACTTAACAACCCTAAGTCAAAAGCAAGAGCCAGTATCAAAACGATTCCAAAAACTAAATATGAAATTTGGTCAGTATTCATAAGAAAATATAGGTACAAAGATACGTGCCCTCCCTCGTTAACAGGCTATAGATGGAATATTAGTATGATTTGGCAGGTAGAAATTAGGTTCTAAAAAAAGAGCGCAGCTACTTTCATTTTTGATACTTCCGCTTCCGAAAATACTGGTAAAAAATCCCAAATAACAAAATGATCATTATCGGTAAACCAATATTTAGTAGTTGCCAGAATGTTTTACTGCTTTCGATTTTTTTTGCATCCAGTAAACGAAGCGTATAATCTTTAGAACGTGTAGTTAAAATACCCGAAGGATTGGTGAGATACTCGATACTATTCAATAAGAAATCGCGGTTGGCGTATTGAACCTGGGTGAATTGATTAAATCCCATTTCTAATGGCCCTTGCTGTTGAGAAAAAACATTGGTTACTATATCCGCATCTGCCACTACAATCATGCTGTTAGATTCCCGACTGGAAGCGATAAAAGGTTGTTTATAAATTTCTGCCAGGGTGTCCAGTGTATTTTTTGACAGCCTGTTACTATAAAGAGAAGAGAATTTCCCTTCCAGTAATACAGCAACCGGAATAAATGATTTATTAAATGTTTTTAAATCTTCTTCTGTTTTTACACTGTTAAGCGAAACCATTGCAGGCGTTACAAGCGTTCGGGTATTGGCCGATGTAGCAAGCAGAATAGTTTTAGTAATTCCAGGTGTTTTAATTGTATCCAATGAATTGGGAAAGATAGAAAGAACCTGGTTCAGGTTTTTTGCAATTGGATGATCTGAATAAGAGTTTAACAGGGGAAAATAAGGCCAGTTAGTTAACTCCATTTGTGGTTTATCACCCAAATTACCAACAACCAATGGAACTTTATCGCACTGCAGATCCTGTATTAAATCTGCATTAATACGGACGCCATATTTAAACAATAGATCTTCAAGGTTAAGGTTCCTGTCGAATGCTACAAAATCACTTTGTTTACGCATGAGGCTATCCATTTCTGCGTAGAGCCGGTCAATCATCCAAATTATTTTGCCACCATTCATTACATACTGATCGAGTTTTAGTTTTTGCTGATCATTAAATGTTTTAGTAGGCTTAACAATAATTAATGCATCAAAATTCAAAGGAATTACAGGAACACTATCGATTGGTAAAATTGAAAAGCGATAATTTTTTCTAAGTGTATTATCAATTAAATCAAAAACATTATAAGTTAGGGGTTGTCCGTTACCTACCAAATAACCAATGGTTGCAATGTTTTCGGAAGAAACTTTTTGGATAGTGCTGATAAGTTTATACTCCAATAGAGCTTCTGCATTGTTTAATGAACCAATACCACCTTGCATATCCTGTCCTTGCAAAAAATCCACAGGCAGTGTACGATCTTGATAATTTATGACCGCCCCGGGAAAAAGATATCGTTGTTCTTCTCCTTCTCCTTCCTTTGCCTTTACCCGCACATTAGTAGGTTTAAGACCCATGCGAATCAGCGAATCCATCGTAAAACCAACGGTAGAATCGGTACCGGGTCTTTTAAAACTTACTTGAATATTTCCGCCGCCATATTCTTTAAACTCCTGCAATAATTCGCGGGCATTTTTACTTAATTTTTTAAAACCAGCCGGCATATCGCCATCAAGAAATACAGTAACCGATACTTTATCCTGTAAATTTTTTAAGAGTTTTTTAGTGGGGTTGGATAAAGTATATCTCTTCTCTTTGGTTAAATCAAAACGGTAATGTAATTGGGCTGCTATAAAATTGATGGCTATCAATACTACAAGCAAGTAAA
Organism: Chitinophagaceae bacterium; assembly: GCA_046153465.1. Classification (GTDB taxonomy): domain Bacteria; phylum Bacteroidota; class Bacteroidia; order Chitinophagales; family Chitinophagaceae; genus Endoryza. The sequence goes on along the minus strand of JBJXDV010000370.1, from coordinate 11,189 downwards.
TCCAACTATACTTTGAAGAAAGAATTTTTCTCATAACAACAATGCGCTTTATCTTTTTACGAGGTTACGGTGTGTAAGGATTAAAAAAAGGCCAATACCACTAAAAAAATAAATAATATCCCGCGTATCAATTACGCCCCGGCTGATACTGCGATAGTGAAAATCGATTCCTGCCATTTCGATAAAATAATCTGCTCCCGACTCAAATGCTGGTATACGGCTTATCGCATTAAATCCACTATATAAAATAAAGCACACGAACCCACTAATAATAAAAGCAACTACTGCATTGCTGGTATAACTGCTGCAGCAAATACCAATAGCCGTGAACACTGCTGAAAGAAAAAATAACCCGATATAAGAACCAATGGTTGCCCCGGTATCAATTCCCCCCTCAGCAGATAATTGCTGAACACTTATTATATAAATTAATGTTGGTAATAATGCAATAACTACTACCATCAATGCACCAAGATATTTACCCATTACTAATTGCCAGCGGCTGATAGGTTTGGTTTGAAGGAGCTCGAAGGTGCCAGTTTTAAATTCATCAGAAAAACTACGCATGGTAATGGCCGGAATTAAAAGCAATAATATACGCGGAGAGAGCTCAAAAAATTTATCCAACGTGGCGTATCCAAAATCGAGGAGATTGGTTTCGGGAAAAACAAATAGGAATAATCCATTCAATAAAAGAAAAACAACGATCGCAATATACCCGGTAAGGCTGCTAAAAAATTGCCGGAATTCTTTTTTACAAACAGACCACATGGTCACGAAAATACTAGTTTATAGGTAATAAATTGGAAGTTGTTGTTGGAATGGAATAAATTCCTATATTCGAATCCGAAAATTAAACCTTCCTGTTAAAATAAATATTTGGTTCCAGGCAATTCATATAAACCGGTCTAACCAAAACCAACTGCATCTTTCCCTCCCTGGCGGAGGGATTTTTTTATTTATACACGAGAGAAGAATATTTCGATTGATCCAAATTAATTTTATTGACAAACTTTAATCTGAAATTAAAGGAAAGGAAACAAACCAGCGATGAATGCATCAGACTTACCTGTATTATTATAAAATTAAAGGGCCATAGAGATTTTAAACCGCAAAGCTTTCTCCGCAACCACAGGTGCGGCTTGCATTTGGGTTGCTAAAAAAAAATCCCTTTCCGTTAAGGCCATCACTAAAATCAAGAGTAGTATTTACGAGGTATAAAAAACTTTTAAGGTCGGTAACAACTTTTACATCGTTATCTTCAAAAACCTGGTCTGTAGGTTTAAGTTCGGTATCAAAATCAAGTTTATAACTAAGTCCTGAGCATCCACCACCCACAACTCCTACTCTTAAAAAGTAAGTGGAATCGGTAGCAATGCCGGCATCCGTCATTAGCTTTCTAACTTTTTCTTTTGCTTTATCGCTAACATATATAACATTATCCAATGTTACGCCCATAATCTTTAAAAAATTAATTAGTGCACACCACCGTTACAACGAATGGAATGAGGCTTCACGAAATAGCTACGCTAAGATCTATTAATGAACTATTTTCTCATCAAACTTAAATACTTCTAATCCGTTTTTTACACGGTAATCGTTAATGGCGGCTTTAATTGCATCTTCAGCTAATACCGAGCAATGAATTTTTACAGGAGGTAAGTGTAATTCTTCAACGATATCCATATTATCAATGGTCATTGCTTCTGTTACTGACTTACCTTTAAGCCATTCCGTAGCCAACGACGAAGAGGCAATAGCACTACCGCAGCCAAACGTTTTAAATTTGGCATCAATAATCATTCCGGTAGCATCGTCTACTTCAATTTGTAAACGCATTACATCTCCACATTCAGGTGCTCCTACTAAACCGGTACCAACAGATTTTTTATTTTTATCAAGTGTGCCTACGTTTTTCGGATTCTGATAGTGATCAATTACTTTTTCTGAATATGCCATGGTGATAAATTTAAAATCTAAACTATTAAATTCAAAAACTATTATAAAAAAATCAACTAAAAATTATTGTTAGTGATGCGCCCATTCAATAGTATTAATATCAATACCCTCCTTATACATCTCCCAAAGCGGGCTCATCTCCCTTAACTTCAATACCGTATTAGAAACAGATTCAATCGTATAATCAATTTGTTCTTCTGTGGTAAAACGGCCAAGTCCAAAGCGTAATGAACTATGAGCCAAATCATCGCCCAAACCCAACGCTTTTAATACATAGCTTGGCTCCAATGAAGCCGATGTACAGGCCGAACCGGAGGAAAGGGCAATATTTTTATTAAAGCCCATTAGCAATCCTTCGCCTTCAACATATTTGAACGATATATTCGCTACATGTGGTAAGCGATGAACGGTGCTACCGTTAACATAGGCTTCTTCCAACTTTAATAAAGCACATTCTAATTTGTTGCGTAATATACTTAACCGCTTTGCATCTGCTTCCATTTCATTCATGGCTAATTCACAGGCTTTACCAAACCCCACAATTCCCGGAACATTTAAAGTACCACTCCGCATACCGCGTTCATGGCCACCACCATCTATTTGAGCAGTTACTTTAACCCGAGGATTTTTTCGACGAACATACAAGGCACCTACGCCTTTTGGCCCATACATTTTGTGCGCAGTGAATGCCATTAAATCGATGCCATCTTTATTTACATCAACTGGTATTTTCCCAACCGCCTGCGTTGCGTCTGTAAAAAATAATACACCATGCTTTTTTGCAATGGCACTCATTTCTTTTACAGGCTGAATGGTTCCGGTTTCATTATTGGCATACATAATGGCAACCAGAATAGTAGTTGGTTTAATAGCAGCTTCCAATTCTTTCAGGTCAATTAAACCATCTGCACCTACTGCCAAATAAGTAACCTCGCCCCCTTCTTTTTCAATATGCTTACAGGTATCCAATACGGCTTTGTGTTCAGTAGTAGCTGTAATAATATGATTTCCTTTAGAAGCATACATTTCAAAAACCCCTTTTATTGCAAGGTTATTTCCTTCGGTTGCCCCAGAGGTGAAGATGATTTCTTTAGGATCGGCTCCAATTAATTTTGCAACTTGCTCCCGTGCATAATCCACGGCTTCTTCTGCCTGCCAGCCAAAAGGATGGTTGCGGCTGGCAGCATTACCAAAATGATTCGTAAAATAGGGAATCATTGCATCCACTACACGAGGATCGCACGGAGTGGTAGCATTATGATCCAGATATACAGGTAAATTCAACATATTAATAATCAGATTTAAATCAGTTTAATTCTAAACACAAAAATACCTCAAATGGTTCTATTTTTAGAGTGCTAATTTTTAATCAGGGTTTATTTTACCAATTTCGCAAACAATTTCATTTCTTATACTATAACTAGTTGTTATGCTTAGAGTTGAACACATCGGAATTGCCGTAAACGATTTGTCTATAGCCGTGCCTTTGTATGAAAAATTGCTGAACAGTACCTGCTACAAAAAAGAAAAAGTAATAGATGAAAAAGTAAATACAGCCTTTTTTAAAATGGGTGATACCAAAATTGAATTATTAGAAAGTAGTTCACCCGAAGGTGTAATTGCACGGTTTATTAGTAAAAAAGGAGAGGGCCTCCATCATATTGCTTTTGAAGTAAACGATATTTTTGCAGAAATGGAAAGATTACAACAAGAAGGTTTTGTATTGTTAAACAACCAACCAAAAGAGGGTGCGGATAATAAACTGGTTTGTTTCTTACATCCAAAATCAACTAACAATGTACTTATTGAACTATGTATGGAGAAAAAACAATAGTTAAGTAACGCTGAATAATTTTTTCTTATTTAAAAACTATCATACTTATCTCTTCGATTTTTTTCCTCACGGAAAATAAGGTATAATCAAAAAATCCTCTTTTCGCCCGGAACTACCTTTATTAGTTCCCGATTTATTTTTTGGAAACAATAAACCGATATACCTGTCGGTTACCCGAATTGCTTACTACACTAACCGAATAATCGCCGTCCGGTAATTTGACAGCATCTATAGTAATCAAATTAGAATCGTTGTTTACCTGAAAATGAGATAGCATCTTACCTGTTTTATTATAGATACAAATATTGAAGTAGCTGGCAGTTTCATCATTAATAAATATTGTTGCCGTTGATACTACCGGGTTGGGATACATCACAGACCTGGCTGCTATCATTGAAAGCCTGGCTGCCTTTATTTGTGTTATACCAAACTTGCCATCTCTGTCGAGTATACGAAGCCTGTAATAATTTATTCCGTTAGTGGGCGACTCATCAGTAAAAGTATAAAACTGGGGCAGATAAGAATAAACAACCGCTTTCACGTCCCCAATTTTCACCCAGATCGTTGCATCATTGCTGCGCTCAACTAAATAACTTTCGTTATTGTTTTCCTGGGGTGACTTCCATTTAAGGTTAACCAATTTTTCAGTGTTACTAATTGAAAAATCTACCAAAATAACGGGTAAGGATGCCTGTAGTTGTACCACAAATCCTTCCGTTGAATTATTATAAGCAATTGCCGGACCTGTTTGAATTGTACTCCCGGTTATATATTTGGTAATCCAGTTTCCTATTCCGTTTACCTGTACACGAATTCTGCCGCTGCCATTATTGTTCAATCCGCGTTGAATTTTTGAAGTGCCTTGCATTAACTGAATAATATTTTCAGTAGATTTATTTGTCTCAAACCGAATATCGAGATCAATGCTGTTTCCAATCGACGATGCTTCATCAATTACCAAAATTCCATAAATTCTTAGCACACTATTCGTGAGCGCCTGGCTACCGGAAAGTGTAACTGTTTTTCCTGAAGGAATTACGATGCTATCGTTATGTGTGGGGTTTCTTTTAAGATTCCAGGAGGCGGGATCAGCCCAGTTGCCTGAACTAACTGCATAAATAATCGATCGCTGGGCAAAAACAGGATGGCTATTAAGAATAAATAATAAAGTAAAGAATGCTAAATAGAATTTCTTCATAGTATAGATTAAATCAAATTGTACAAACTCCTGAATGAAGAATTGTCTACATCAAAAGCTGCAAATCAATATAAAATGGTAAGGAAAATTGATCAGGTCTTTCGTAAACCCTGATATTGGATAAGAGGATAAAAGTAATACTCAGGAGGCATAGAAGCAAGGATGAAAGAGGATATATTTAACCAATAATAACCTGTTATAAATCAATTATTACTATTAGTTTCTTCTGATCCGTTTTCCAATTTTACCAATCCAAGACTATTAATAGCAATAGCTGCTGCAATTTGGCTGGCATCTTTCTTATTATAAGCCTTTCCCTCAGCAATAAGCGCTCCATCAACAACTGCCCCAATAGTAAACAACCGGCGTCCGCCTTCCATGCGTTCATCCAATGTTTCAAACTCAAGATTTTTGCCGTTTTTATTGGCCCAGCCATACAGTTTGTTTTTATGATTGATCTCCAGATTTTCCAGATCTTCCATAAATAAATGAGGTAAGATAATAGATTTCAAAACCCATTTGCGTGTTTTATCGAAGCCTTTATCAATATAAATGGCTCCCACAACCGCTTCCAGGGTGTTGCCAAAAATTTGACTAACCTTTAAAGAATTATCAAACTTATTGTAATAAGTGATTTTTTTGATGCCCATTTTTAGGGCAATCTCATTGAGTTTATTTCGGTTTACCATCTTACTCCTCATTTCAGTAAGAAAACCTTCTTCGCGATAGGGGTATTTTTTAAAAAGAAAATCTGCTACAATACCACTTAAAATTGCGTCGCCAAGATATTCGAGGCGCTCGTTGTTTTCATCAGCAGTCTCTCTTACCGAGCGGTGAGTTAATGCAGCTTTATATAACGCACTATTACCAGGTGCAAAACCCAGTACATTCTTCAGGTTCTTCTTAAAAGAAGCCGATTTTTCATTTCCGGTGAATAAATCAAGGATGCTCACAATTGTCAATCTACTGTTTTTTCAGTAAGGTAAAAAATCATAGTTGGTTTGATGTTAAAGTAATACTATCCCCGAACGTAAAATTGAGAGGAAAAATTATGCAGAATATTTTTTTACAATAACGCAGGCATTATGTCCACCAAATCCAAAAGTATTACTTAAAGCAGCATTTATAGTACGCTTTTGAGCTTTCAAAAATGTAAAGTTTAGCCTTGCATCCAATTCAGGGTCGTCAGTAAAATGATTAATGGTAGGAGGAATAATATCATTGCATACACTCATGATACAGGCAATTGCTTCAATAACGCCAGCAGCACCCAGGCAATGACCGGTCATAGATTTGGTAGAACTAATATTAACATTAAAGGCGTGTTCGCCAAATACATCCATGATCGCTTTTATTTCAGAAATATCTCCAAGGGGAGTAGATGTACCATGTGTATTTATATAATCAATATCGGACGATTTCATTTCTGCATCTTCTAAAGCAGCAATCATTACGTTTTTTGCACCAAGGCCCTGCGGATGCGGTGCGGTTATATGATACGCATCAGCGGTAGCGCCAGCTCCGGCAAGTTCGCAATAAATTCTAACTCCTCGTTTAATGGCATGTTCCATTTCTTCCAATACCACCATACCGGCTCCTTCTCCCATTACAAAACCATCTCTGTCTTTATCATATGGCCTGCTGGCCGTATGGAAGTTTTCATTGCGTTCGCTTAATGCTTTCATTGCATTAAAACCTCCAACACCAGCTTCACTTACCACACTTTCGGAACCACCTGTTAATATAATATCGGCTTTCCCTAACCGAATTAAATTAAAGGCCTCCATCATTGCATTTGTTGAAGAGGCACAGGCACTCACCACCGCAAAATTGGGTCCTCTAAACCCATGTCTCATAGAAATATGACCCGCTGCTATATCAAGAATCATCTTAGGGATGAAGAATGGATTAAAGCGGGGCGTTCCGTCTCCATTTGCAAAATTCATCACTTCTTCCTGAAAGGTGTTGATACCACCTATTCCGCTGGCAAATACAACCCCTACCCTGTCTTTATTAATCGTATCTGAAGTAAGTTTTGCGTCGGCAACTGCCTGATCGCTTACTACCAGGGCAGTTTGGGCAAAGCGGTCTATTTTACGAGCTTCCTTTTTTTCCAGGAATTGAAGTGGGTCAAAATTTTTCAATTCACACGCAAACTTGGTTTTAAACTTTGACGCATCAAATAGCGTAATACTATTAGCACCAGATACACCATTGATTAATCCGTTCCAGTATTCCTCTAACGTATTACCAATTGGTGTTAATGCACCAATGCCTGTAACAACCACCCGCTTTGTATGCATAATAAAAATTTGACCGGAAATAATTTAAGTAAGAAATCCGCCTTTGCAGCAATGCTAACGAAAGGCGGATTTTAATTTATTGCTCCGAACAAGCGGTCCGGGTTACTTAGCGTGTTCGTCTAAGTATGCAATAGCCTGACCAACGGTAGTTATGGTTTCGGCTTGCTCGTCCGGGATAGAAATGTTGAATTCCTTTTCAAATTCCATAATCAATTCTACGGTGTCTAATGAATCTGCACCCAAATCATTGGTAAACGAAGCCTCATTGGTAACTTCTGCTTCTTCGACTCCTAGCTTATCTACAATAATCTTTTTTACTCTTGTTGCGATGTCTGACATTTTTGTAAAGTTTAGTTACGGCTGCAAAAATATGGTTTTTGGTATAATACCACCAAATAGCTGTTTTTAAATTGCCTGTGTGGATATTTTGTGCTTTATCCATTTATCAAAATGCCTGGTCTATTTTTGAAAAACGGGTCGGCCGATTTGTAATATTTCGTCGCAAATTCAGAGAAATTGAGTGAAAATATCTATCGAGTTAAGTTTCTGCCCGATGCTTTTTAAGAGCTACGCCAATATTGTTTTTTAAAACTGTTTTAAGGTAAGTTTAGTCTATTTCCTTATATTGCAAATAGAGTTAACATCACACACAACCAATTTCCTGCATGGCATTGAAAATAATAGATCATGGTTCTAAAGAGTACCGCCAAATGGTACAGTTGCGCAATGATATTTTACGTAAACCGCTTGGAATGAAGCTCACGGAGGAGGAATTGGAAAAAGAAAAAGAACAAATTCTTATTGGCGCGTTCGAGGAGGAAAAAATGCTGGGATGCTGTATGCTTATTCGCCAGGCTGATGCAGGAGTGAGACTTCGTCAGATGGCTGTTCTTAATAACCTGCAAGGAAAGGGAATTGGCCGGGCCCTTATTCAATTTGCAGAAAATATTGCCAGAGACAATGGGTATAAAAAAATCTCCATGCATGCCCGTAAGCCTGTTACTGGTTTTTTTGAAAAATTAGGATATAAGGTAAGCAGTGAAGAATTTCTCGAAATAACGATACCGCATGTAGAAATGGAAAAAAGTTTATAATTAATGGTTTGTTCTAAAATGAGAGCCGCAAGAATAAAGGTTTATCCGGATTCTTGCGGCTTTGTAGTTGTGACCCTTCTTATTGAACGATCCGCAACGTAAATGGATACCGGTACATTTTTCCTTCGTTTGCTTTAATTGTTGCAATAATGCACACAACTAATCGGAATATATGGAGAACAACCACTAGTAAAATTCCAATTAGAATAAACATCAGGAAGAAGCTTACGATATAAGCAATCATCATCGTTAGCTGGAAATTGAGAGATTCTTTTGCCTGCTCCCCCACATATTTCGAGTCATCTTTCTTCATAAGATAAATAATAAGGGGTGCTAAAAATCCGAAAAAGATGGCCAACAGGTGGCTTAACATTCCCATAGACTTTTCATCATTCGTTGGTGTATACAAAGATTGCTCTTCTGTACCAAGAAAGGAGTTGAATTGGTCGCTCATAAATAAGTTGTTTCCGTTAAATTACGAATTTCTTTGCCAAACATTATATGACCAATGAGGTTTGTGCAAATCTTTACTAAATTCATCCAGGTAAGAAATAATTAAACGCATCGAATTAATATCCGTTTTTCTTAATCATTTCCAGCACTTCTTCATAATCCAGTTTTATAAACAATTCATCATATCTTTCTTTCGTATATTTTTCAATGGTATACCCTTTGCCAATTTGAAAAAGACTATCGGGGAGTTTTTCTCTTTTTAAAGAAATGAGTTTAGAAACCGCATGACTACTATCCTGCATAAATCCATAATCAAAATAATACCTGCCCTCATAGCCTAAAATTATTCTTCCCATATATACTTTAAAATTTACCAGGTATAAACTATCCGGAATATTTTCAATGGTAAGGGAATCGGATACCCAAATTCCTATTTTATACACATTTTCAGTATTCGAAGTCGGATTCTGCACGTTCATATCGCTGAAATAATAATGGGCCTTAAATCCAAGTACTTGCTTTGTCGAATCAAATCGTTTGAAATTTCTTGTTGGATACTCATTCGTGATCTCTGCTTCCAGTACGATTTTTTCTTTGTCGTTAATATAATAACATTTTTGAGTAGGCATATCAATTATCCGACGGGTAGTTTGCCTCTTTATATTATCTTCTGTATTATTGACTGTTAATAGCCTTAATGCTGAAAAGAAGTAGGTTGTAGTATCATTTTCCTGATCCTCAATACTTGAAGAAACAAATTTTAATGATCCTGTAAAATTTTCCTGAGAAAATGCATTTACATAAAACCCTACTATAAATAATATTATTGAAATCTTTTTCATGCTTTTTCCTGTTTTCCACATGTGACACCCAAAATAAATTTAAGCCTCTAAGAACCTGTCTAAAATTCATATTTCTAATAATGGAAGCCGCAGATTCGCAGATTAAAAAACCTCAACTAGGATAACTTATCCGTACTACATCTGCGAATCTGCGGCTATACAAAAAAATATAAAATCATTTTTAGACAGCCTCTAAGAATTGTATAAACGAGCTTATTGGAATCTTTTTCATGCTTTTTTAAGCCAAAGCAGTTTGCCCGGTTACCGCCTTATGCATATGCTGAAGCATCCACAATAATTGTTGCGTATTTTTTATATCTACAATCACCAGCATAAATAATTTACCCACCTGCTTTAATTTTGCCTTATTGGTTTGGGTTTGAATATAATTAAGTAACAAACGAAATGTTTCTGATTCAAAATAAGGCGAATCGGGTTTGTTAACGAAATAACACTTTAGTAGTTCATCTTTCAGCAACATCTTTTCAAAACCAAGTTCAACAGCTAATTTCCGGCAACGTACAATATCAAACAAATCAATTACTTTTTTAGGAACCGGTCCAAACCGATCCTGCAACTCAACAAAAAAATGTTGAAGATCTTCTTCTGTATCGCAATTATCCAATCTTGTATATAATGATAACCGTTCCGTAATACTTTCTACATAACTATCGGGTATGAGTATCTCCAGATCGGTATCAATGGTACAATCCTGAACAAAATCTTCCTGCTTCGATATCTCTTCTTTGAATAGCTCTCTGAAATCGGTTCGCTTTAATTCCTTGATTGCCTCTTCCAAAATTTTCTGATACATCTCAAAACCAATTTCAGCCATAAAGCCACTTTGTTCTCCCCCTAACATATTTCCTGCACCACGAATATCCAGATCGCGCATCGCAATTTGAAAACCACTTCCCAGTTCACTGTGTTGCTCTAATGTTTGCAATCTTTTTTTAGAATCGTTAGGCAAGGTACTGATGGGAGGTGCCAGCAAATAACAAAAAGCTTTTTTATTACTGCGTCCGGCTCTTCCCCTCAACTGATGAAGATCGCTGAGCCCAAACTGGTGCGCATTGTTTACAATAATAGTATTCATATTGGGAATATCTACCCCACTTTCTACAATATTCGTACATACGAGTACGTCATATTTCTTATCAATAAAATCCAGAATGCGTTCTTCCAGTTCATGACCTTCTAATTGTCCATGTGCAAATCCAATACTTAAATCCGGACAAAGCCCTTGCAGGATTCCTGCCATTTCTGCCAATCCCTGAACCCGGTTATGGATAAAGAAAACCTGGCCGCCTCTTTCGGTTTCATAATAGATTGCATCCCGTATAAAATCCTGGTTAAATAACTGTACCTCGGTTTGAATGGGTTGGCGGTTGGGAGGTGGCGTATTGATGATACTCAAATCTCTTGCCCCCATTAAACTAAATTGAAGCGTTCTTGGTATAGGTGTAGCAGTTAGTGTTAAACAATCTACATTGGTTCTTAGTGTTT
>JBJXDV010000369.1:0-29485 GCA_046153465.1 Chitinophagaceae bacterium | reverse complement strand
ATTCCCAAGGAATGCCAGGACGCGTGAATTTGGAATGGCCAATATTATGTTCATAGAACCGACGTTCTAAATTAATACAGGCTCCAACATAATATTTATTCAATTTCGCAGAAAACAGTATGTAAGTATAGGGCATAAAAAAACCACGCCCTTTCTTTAGCGTGATTAAGCGTTTGTGATCCCGCTGGGACTCGAACCCAGGACCCTCCCGATTTTTAATCGGGATGCTCTACCAACTGAGCTACGGAAAACCTATTCTTTCGAAATCAGGTTTTCAATATATTTTCTTGATTTTTGGCTCTTGATTTTTAATTTCCGTTGCTTGGCTTCCTGCAAAGTCGGATACTCTTCTTTATATTTTAATTCCCAAGGAATGCCAGGACGCGTGAATTTGGAATGGCCAATATTATGTTCATAGAACCGACGTTCTAAATTAATACAGGCTCCAACATAATATTTATTCAATTTCGCAGAAAACAGTATGTAGGTATAGGCATAAAAAAACCACGCCCTTTCTTTAGCGTGGTTAAGCGTTTGTGATCCCGCTGGGACTCGAACCCAGGACCCATACATTAAAAGTGTATTGCTCTACCAACTGAGCTACGGAATCATCCCTTTTATTTTTGGGAGTGCGAAAATAAGCCAAAAAGGTATGGTACCAAATTTTAATAAAAATATTTATACTACCAAATGTGAATATCAATAGAATATAAACTTTGGGACTGCTATTTTTGTATTTAGAATTTTATTTATGTCGTACTTCTCTAATAAAGTTATAGCTATTTCCGGCGGAAGCGATGGTATTGGGAAAGCAATTGTTGAATCTTTACTTTCCAAAGGAGCTAAAGTGGCTACATGTGGCCGTAATCATGATAAACTATATAGCCTTCAGCTCAAATATACCAACGCACCTTTACATACCATTACCTGTGATGTAAGCAACGAACAGGATTGCAAACGGTTTATTGATTCAACTATTAATGCGTTTGGAAAAATTGATATACTTATTAACAACGCAGGCATCAGCATGCGCGGTCTTTTTGAAGAATCAAATCTCGATGTCCTGAAAAAAATTATGGATGTTAATTTTTGGGGAGCTGTATGCTGTACAAAATATGCTTTACAATCAATCATTGAAAATAAAGGAATCATCGTTGGAATTTCGTCGGTGGCAGGATATCGGGGACTGCCAGGTAGAAGCGCTTATTCAGCTTCTAAATTTGCACTTCAGGGATGGCTGGAATCACTTCGGGTAGAAATGATTGATAAAAAGGTTCATGTAATGTGGATCTGCCCGGGCTTTACAACAACAGGAATCCGTACTGCAGCCCTGGATAAGGAAGGTAAATCACTTGGCAAATCGCCAATGGACGAAGAAACATTAATGACGCCAGACGAATGCGCCACTATTACCTTAACTTCTATTGAAAAGAATAAAAGAAATATCATCATGACTTTCACCGGTAAGCGTACCATTTTTTTTAGTCGTTTTTTTCCTGGGATAGCTGATAAATTAATCTATAATTATTTTTTTAACAAAGGTAAACTGGTTAAGTAATATTCTATAGATGCTATAAATTCACCAAAATTCCCAACGCTAATTTTCATTTTTTCTTTGTATGCCCTTATTAACCCTTACATCGGATATTGGACTGCAGGATTATCTTCCCGGAGCCATAAAGGGTCAATTATTACAAATCAATTCATCTTTTACCGTAGTTGATATTTCGCACAGCATTGCCCCTTTTAATTATCCTCAAGCCGCTTATGTTTGTAGAAATGCTTTTCGCAATTTTCCCCCGTTTACTTATCACCTCATATTGGTAAATCTTTTCGATAAAAAACCAACACATTTACTAATGGCATACCACAAAGAGCAATATTTTTTGTGTGCCGACAACGGTTTACTAACAATGATTTTGGAAGATAAACCAGAAATGGTGATCGCATTACCTTTTGAAAAAAACGCGACTGTCAACACTATTTATTGCGTTCGCATTATGGGAAAAGCAATAGAGCAGCTCCAATCAGGAATGCGGTTACTGCAAATTGGATTACCAGATATTTCCATATTGGAAAAAAATCATTTACAACCATTGTTGAGTGATAATTGGATGGAGGGCCAGATTATTTTTATTGATAATTTTGAAAACATAATTATCAATATCACCCGCGAACAATTTGAAAAACAACGTCAGGGGCGCAATTTTCAGATCATCTTTAAACGGGATGAAATCATTGAAAAAATCAGTGAAACCTATGCCGATGTTCCTGAGGGAGAAAAATTAGCGCTCTTTAATTCTGCCAACTACCTTGAAATTGCCATAAATAAAGGAAATGCAGCGGGCCTCTTCGGGCTGCAGGGTTTTTCGGAACAATCAAAAAATTTACAAAATCGCCTCTTCTATCAAACTGCCCGTATTCTCTTTGAATAGATAATTTTATCATTTTTGCCGAAATTTAAAATCTCATTTTCATTCAATTATTTTCTTTTCCCCTTTTTCACTTAAATAGCTAAGTTTCAATGGATTTTTGAGTTTCAGAAATAGGCTGAAAACCCTATCTTTGCCAACCTTAAAAAAATAAACTCAACGCAATGAGAGCATTGGTTACCATTTTCACTGTACTACTGATTGGTATTTCGCTTTATCAGCTTTCTTTCACATGGTTTGTAAACAAATATGAGAAAGAAGTTGAAGGAAAAGCTGCGCAATATATCAAACGTACTTATCCTAGCGCCGCCCAAAAATATAGCGGCAATAAAGAAGCCCAGGCTCTTTTCCAGGATTCCTTAAATATTTTTAAGGCAAATTATCGCGACAGCTTTTTGAGTGTATCTAAAGATAAATCAATCACCTGGTGGGGGCAGTCTTATCAAAAAGCAAAAGAGAGTGAATTGCTTTTGGGCCTCGACTTACAGGGAGGCATCAACGTAACGATGGATGTGTCGTTAGATGGGTTGATAAAAGGACTCGCTAATAATGCCAAAGATGTTCAGTTATTAAAAGCTATTGGCGAAGCGCAACGATTGAAACTCACCAGTGATAAAAACTTCATTGAACTTTTTGCCGAAGCATTTAATTCGGTTAACCCAGGTGTTAAATTGGCGCCCCAATTCGCCAATAGCAGTAGAAATAAATTAGGGGTAAATGCAGGCGACGGAGAAGTTGTTGCTTATATTAAAAAAGAAGCTGTAGGGGCTATGAAGCAAACTTTCCAGATTTTGCGTAACCGCATCGACAAATTTGGAGTTGCACAACCCAATATTAACCTGGATGAAAACAAAGGAATCATCACCGTTGAACTTGCTGGCGCTACCGACCCTGAACGAGTTCGAAATTATTTACAATCAACCGCCAACCTGCAATTTTGGGAAGTTTATACCTATGAAACCCCTTCCATTGCTACCAGCGTTGAAAATGCCGATAAAGCCCTTGATACATATTTAAACGGAAACAAACCAGTTAGTATTGATTCCGCAACCATTGCAACCATTGATAGCCTGAGAGCACGAAAAGATTCTTTAAGTATTGCTCAGGCAGATTTATTAAAAAAATCAGCAGACTCAACTGTAATGGCTAACCGCAAACAGCCTTTAGTCCGGCTGATGAATCCGGGCTCCATCCAAACTTATAAGGATGAAGATGGATCTATTAAGTATCCTGCTATTATTGGCAGAGTATTGATAAAAGATACTGCCGACCTTAACAAATACTTAAGCATACCCACCGTTAAAAGCAGTTTCCCTGCCAATGGTAAATTTTTATACGGTAAACGAAGAAGAGACGACAAAGGAACTTTAATAGAAGTTTTAGACCTCTACCTCATTAAAACAATTCCTGGCCGCGACAATGCAGAATTAGAAGGAAGTGTAATTGAACGAGCATCGCAGGATTACGACCAATTAGGAAATGTTACGGTTAGTATGAGTATGAGTAACAGTGGTGGTAAAAAATGGGCCGATATGACCGGCAGAAACGTTAATAAGCCAATTGCTATCGTACTTGATGAAATTGTTTATTCTGCCCCAAATGTTACCAATAAAATTGAAGGAGGAAACTCTCAGATTTCCATGGGCAGGGGTACTGGCAAACAACAATCCTTGATTGTAGAAGAAGCCAATGACCTCGCCAATATATTAGAATCCGGTAAACTTGAAGCTCCGGCTAAAATAGTTCAGCAACAGGTAGTAGGGCCAACCCTTGGAGCAGAAGCGGTAGATGGAGGTATTAAATCTTTTGCAATTGCATTTGTTGTTATTTTCATTTTAATGCTTGTTTACTATAATACCGCGGGACTTGTAGCTAATATCGCCCTTGTATTAAACTTATTATTTACGATAGGTGTTTTAAGTTCATTACATGCAACATTAACCGCACCCGGTATTGCTGGTTTGGTATTAACGATAGGTATGGCAGTAGATACCAACGTAATTATTTTTGAACGCATTAAAGAAGAATTAGCCCGAGGTTTGAATTATGCAGAGGCAATAAAACTTGGTTATCGAAGATCCCTGCCTCCGGTACTTGACGCTCACGTAACTACATTTCTAACTGCAGCTATACTTGCCTACTTTGGTTTAGGACCCGTTCTTGGTTTTGCAACCACGCAAATGCTCGGAATTGTGCTATCGTTGTTTTGTGGTATTCTTGTTTCAAGACTTATTACGGATATCTGGACAAGCAAAAACAGGCATTTCAATTATTTTACAACGATTTCAAAGCGCATCTTTAAGCATGCAAAATTCAAATTTATTGAGTACCGCAAAGTTGCCTATGGAATTTCAGTTGCGGTACTATTGCTTGGAGTTGGAGCGATATTTAATGGTTTTAATGAAGGAGTAGAGTTTAGCGGTGGCCGCAGCTTTATCATAAATTTTCATAAGCCGGTAAATGAAAATGAAGTGCGGGTTGCTCTTGAAAAAACCTTTGGCAAAATGCCACTTACTAAAACCTATGGTTCAAATAGCAGATTGGATATTACCACTGACTATAAGATTAATGAGGTTGGATTAGCGGTTGATGGTGCTGTACGAAATACCTTGTTCACCGGATTGAAACCGTTTCTTCCAGAGACAGCAACAGCAGAAGAATTTGCCACTACTAAATATGTAGAAGGTTCTAAAAGAGTTGATCCAACTATATCAGATGATTTGAAAACTGGCGCACAATGGGCCACCTTCTGGTCAATAATGATTATCGCAATTTATATTTTTATTCGTTTCCGCGACTGGCGTTATTCACTGGGTACATTAATAGCGTTATTGCATGATGTATTGGTAACACTAGCGGTATTCTCCTTCTTAAAAGACGTGGTGCCGTTCCCGTTAGAAATTGATCAGCACTTTATTGCAGCGATCTTAACGGTGATTGGTTTCTCGATGAACGATACCGTAATTGTATTCGACCGCGTACGAGAATATAGTCGCACCATGAAAGGAGCAAGCAAAGGAGAAATTATTAATAAAGCTATAAACGATACACTTAGCAGAACAATTATGACTTCCCTAACTGTATTTCTTACGTTGTTAATATTATTCCTGGTAGGTGGCGAAGTAACAAAGGGATTTGCTTTTGCCATGCTGATAGGCGTTATAACTGGTACCTATTCTTCCATATTTGTAGCAGCTCCGATACTTGTCGATTTTGCAAAAAACAAACCATTAGGAGAAGCTGATTTCATTGAGCACGGAACGGATGCAAAAAAGAAACAAAACGTTTTAGCGAAAAAAGCATAACTGCGTTTTATAAAACTAAAAGCACCTTCTTGCTTATTTAAGAGAAGGTGCTTTTTTAGTTTAAGAAAATGTTATGTTGCCGATCGTTACTTACATGCGAGAATTTAAAAAAATCTACTGAGTTTTCTTTTATACCGCAAAAGATGTTCCGCATCCACATGTTTTGGACGC
Organism: Chitinophagaceae bacterium; assembly: GCA_046153465.1. Taxonomy (GTDB): domain Bacteria; phylum Bacteroidota; class Bacteroidia; order Chitinophagales; family Chitinophagaceae; genus Endoryza. Next base: position 23,577 of record JBJXDV010000369.1, on the reverse strand, counting down.
ATTTGGGTTATTAAAAACGAAACCTCTTGCATTAAGTCCATCCTGCCAATCCACCTCCATACCCATTAAATAGATACCGTGAGATTTGTTCATGATAAATTGAAAGTCCTTATACTCATATTGCTCATCGGCCTCTTCTTTTTTGTCGAACCCCAAAACATAGGTCAGCCCTGAGCACCCTCCACCCTTCACCCCAACGCGTAAATAGTTTGATTTATCAAAACCATCTTCATTCATTAACCGATTTATTTCTTCCACTGCGTGCGAAGTAAAACTTACCGGCAGGGATAGTACTGTTTCCATATTCATTTTTTATCTTCATACAAAAATAAGAACTATTGCCGTTTAATGAAAGCCAGGGCTTACTGAAAAGGGAAATTCTCGTAAAAGTTTTATCAAGTAAGCTCTAAAGTGTAGTACTTTGCCGGCATTTGTTACTTTTGTTACTAAACCCATATAAATGAAACTCAGTGGTCCTGAATTAATTATTCAAATAAGTATTGCCGCAATTTTAGGTGGAACCCTGGCCTATCTTTTTTGGAAGCAACGCAAGCAGGCAAAAGAAATGATGGGCCAAAAAGAAATGAATAAACCAAAACAACCTGTATCTGCATCTATGCAGTTACAGGCATATGAACGGCTTATTCTTTTGGCCGATCGAATTTCTTTACCCAACCTGATTAACCGGGTCAATCAACCGGGAGTGAGTTTAAAAGAAATGCAATCTTTACTTACGCAATCTATACGGCAAGAATTTGATCATAATATAACTCAGCAAATTTATGTGAGCGCAGAAGCTTGGCAGGCAGTTCAAAATTTGAAGGACCAAAATCTACTAATCATAAACCAGGTGGCTTCTTTTATTCCAGCAGAAGCAAGCGGAACGGATCTCAATAAAAGTATATTGGAAATGCTGATGCATACGCCAAAGGCATCTTTACATGGTGTGGTAGCGGAAGTATTGAGCTTTGAAGCAAAGAAGTTGATGAAATAATTTAAAGTTTATCGTTTATATTTTATAGTTGCCGGAATTCTGAAAGACTTGATTAAATTCTGTTTGCTTTTAGTTATACCTGTTACCCTTAACGAACAACAAACTATAAACAACAAATTACCTGAATGCCTGAAAAAAGAATATATACGGACAGCGGGATTGAAATCAAGCAGCTTTACACTAAGCAAGATTTACTGGCAGTAGATGCCAGATTACAAACGGAACAACCCGGCGAATTTCCTTTTACAAGAGGTGTACAATCCGATATGTACCGGGGCAAATTATGGACCATGCGGCAATATGCTGGCTTTAGTACGGCCGAGGAAAGTAATAAACGCTACCATTATTTATTAAGTCAGGGAGTAATGGGTTTAAGCGTTGCCTTTGATCTTCCCACACAAATTGGTTACGATAGCGATCATGCGCTTTCAGAAGGGGAAGTAGGAAAGGTTGGGGTAGCCATCGATAGTATTGAAGACATGCAAACACTGTTTAATGGAATTAAGCTGGAAGATATTAGTACATCCATGACGATAAATGCAACTGGTTTTATATTACTTGCATTTTATGTAGCAATTGCGAAGCAGCAGGGAGCTGACCTTAAAAAGATTACGGGCACCATCCAGAACGATATATTAAAAGAATATGCTGCAAGAGGCACATATATTTATCCGCCTAAAGCATCAATGCGGATTATTACAGACATCTTTGAATGGTGTGCAATCAATTTACCAAAATGGAATACTATCTCCATTTCGGGTTATCATATTCGTGAGGCAGGAAGTACAGCCGTTCAGGAAATTGCATTTACGCTTAGCAATGGCAAGGCCTATGTAAAAGCTGCGCTCGAAAAAGGAATGGATATTAATGTATTTGGAAAAAGGCTCTCCTTCTTTTTCAATGCACATAATAATTTATTTGAAGAAGTAGCGAAGTTTAGGGCAGCGAGGCGGATGTGGGCACATATTATGAAAGGACTTGGAGCAACCGATCCAAAGGCTATGATGCTAAGATTTCATACGCAAACGGGCGGCAGCACGCTAACAGCACAGCAGCCTTTAAATAATATTTCGAGAGTTGCTATACAAACATTAGCGGCTATACTTGGAGGTACGCAAAGCCTGCATACAAATGGATATGACGAAGCATTGAGTTTACCCACGGAAGAAGCGGCCCGCATTGCATTACGTACCCAACAAATTGCTGCGTTTGAAAGCGGTGTATCAGATACGGTAGATCCCCTTGCAGGCAGTTATTTTATTGAAGCGCTTACGAATGATGTTGAAGCAGCAGCTATGCAACTCATAGAAAAGATTGATGCGATGGGTGGCAGCGTAAGCGCCATAGAAGAAGGATTTATACAGGAGGAAATTGCACGAAGTGCATATGAATACCAGCGCCAAATTGAAAACAACGAAAAAATTATAGTGGGTGTTAATCAATTCCAGGCTAAAGAAGAAACTCCCATACCAGGTTTTAAAATTGATGATAGTATTCAAGCCATTCAAATTGAAAAGCTAAATGCGCTTAAAAGAAACCGTGATAATGCTAAGGTAGATCAATGCTTACAGGTTTTAAATGACTGTGCCATAAATGGAGAAAACATAATGCCCGCAGTTATTGAAGCGGTTGAACAAAAAATAACCCTTGGAGAAATAGCCGACGAATTAAGAGGAATATTTGGTGAATACAAATAAATATTTCATCCAGAAACACGAGGCCCTATTGTTTTTATAATTGTTAATCTTCAAAAATCATATTCAATTCAAAGAAGAAAATTCCGAATAACTCATTAATGAACAAAAAGCTGATTAATTTTTTGTTCTCCTTTCAAAAGAGATAAAGTATACTGCCCTTTTTTCAAAAAGCCTACCGGCAATTGGAGATTGTTTTCCCCTACTTCTAATTGCACAAATCTTTTATGCAAAAGATCACCCGCATCCGAAACAACGGATACCATAAATACCCCCCGATTGTGCAAGGATACCACGGCCAATACATACTCCTTATTAATGTAAACGTTTGTAATGGCTATTGGAGTCTCAATGGATCTATTCATAACTTCGGATTAGAGTAGATTAAAAACGCTAAGCCGTAACACTTATTACTTATTAAGTGCCAAACTTTTTTTTAGTAAGCATAATTTAAGCTTACCCTACAGGTAACTCCTCGAAGGTTTCAATCGAATTTCAGGAATATTCGATACTTTCAGCTAATAAAAAAACATCATGATGAAACGGACAATACCATTTTTTGGAATTTGCATTATAATAATTTCTCTTACTGCAAGTGCCCAAACACCAGTATCTCTGCAGCAATTAATCGACCAAAAATCTAAATCACTGCTCCCAAAAGTAATTGAGTGGAGACGTTATATACATCAGAACCCCGAACTCGGGAACAGGGAGTTTAAAACGATGGAATATATTGCCGCTCATTGTAAAAAATTAGGATTGGAAGTGCAAACGGGTATAGCAAAAACCGGCGTAGTTGCCATTTTAAAAGGAGGAAAACCCGGCCCGGTAGTAGCATTGCGTGCTGATATGGATGCGCTTCCGGTTAAAGAAAGAGTTGATCTGCCGTATAAATCAGTTGCCACAGCAGAATATAACGGGCAAACAGTTCCGGTTATGCATGCCTGTGGCCATGATACACATGTTGCCATGTTAATGGGTACAGCAGAATTATTGGCTTCGATGAAAAAAGATGTTCCAGGTACTATCAAATTTATCTTTCAACCGGCAGAAGAAGGTCCCCCGGGCAATGAAGAAGGTGGCGCTCCGCTTATGATTAAAGAAGGCGTTATGGACAATCCAAAAGTGGATGCCATCTTTGGAATACATATCAATTCTCAAACAGAGGTGGGTAAAATAAGATATAAACCTGGTGCAACAATGGCGAGCAGTGATTGGTTCACCATAAAAGTAAAAGGAAAACAAGCCCATGGTTCCCAACCATGGAGTGGAATTGATCCAATTGTAATTTCATCGCAAATCATAAACGGGCTTCAAACCATTGTAAGCCGGCAAGAGAATTTAACCAAAGCACCTGTGGTAATTACAGTAGGAAAAATCACCAGTGGAGTTCGGGCTAATATTTTACCCGAAGAAGCATTTATGGAAGGAACTATAAGAACCCTAGATCAGTCGATGCAAAAAGAAGTGCATGAAAAAATAAGACTTACTGCTACAAAGATTGCAGAAGCATCTGGCGCAACTGTTGAAGTAACTATTGAAACAAAAACACTTGTTACTTACAACACACCCGATCTCGTAAAGATGATGCTTCCCTCACTGGAATCTGCAGCAGGAAAAGACAATGTAATGGAAAGCGAATGGACAACCGGAGCGGAGGACTTTTCTTATTTTGGAGAAAAGGCTCCATCATTCTTTTTTTTCCTTGGAGGAATGAAGAAAGGACTTGATCCGAAAAATACTCCGTCGCATCATACGCCCGATTTTTTTATTGATGATAGCCAGTTGGAAGTTGGTGTAAAAGCGTTTTGTACGATTGTTTTTGATTATGCACGATTAAAGCCAACTGCTACAGGAATTGATGCAACAAAGAAGAAAGGGTTTTAAATAAATAATTTGATTCGAATAAAAGACAAATTGGTCTATTAAAGTCTGAAATGGAGAAATCTGTTTTTAATACCGCTGGGTGCAATAAAATTCTTATTCCCGCCAGTTGCAAACTTCTCTAATTTAATTTTTCTTTTGTTCCTTGGCCCAGGCATCCTTCAACGTTACCGTTCGATTAAAAACCAGTTTGTTGCCGTTACTTTCCTTATCTACGCAATAGTATCCTTTACGAATAAACTGAAAACGATCTGTTGCAGTTATGTTTTTCAATGAAGGCTCGGCAAATCCCTTTACAATTTTAAGGCTGTCTGGATTTATATATTCTTTAAAATCTCCTTCTTCATCAGTAGGGTCTTCAACCTTAAACAACCGGTCATATTCACGCACCTCCACCTCTATAGCATCATTTGCATTTACCCAATGTAAGGTACCCTGTACTTTAATACCAGAAACATCTTCACCACTTTTACTGGAAGGGATATAACTGCAATGCAAGGCTGCAATTTTTCCAGCGCCGTCTTTTATTACCTCATCGCATTGAATGATATAAGCACTCTTCAAACGCACTTTAGTTCCAGGAGATAAGCGAAAATATTTTTTAGGAGGATTTTCCATAAAATCGTCCCGCTCAATCAGAATTTCCTTACTAAATAATAAATCGCGCGAGCCACCACCGATATCTTCCGGATTGTTTTCTGTTGATAACAACTCGCTTTCTTTTTCGTAATTGGTAACTATTACTTTCAATGGGTCAAACACCACCATTCTTCGAAGGGCAATTTTATTCAAATGCTCACGAACGCAGAATTCGAGCAAACTAACATCAATCATATTCTCGCGCTTGGCAATACCTATTCGTTCGCAAAAATCACGAATGCTCTCCGGAGTATATCCCCTGCGTCGAAGTCCACTTAATGTTGGCATCCTCGGATCGTCCCAACCGGTTACATGATTTTCATTTACCAGCTGAAGCAATTTCCTTTTACTGGTAACCGTGTAATTGATATTACGTCTCGCAAATTCATATTGACGGGAAGGGTATATTTCTAATTTTTCAATTAACCAATTGTATAACTCCCGGTGAGGCACAAACTCCAATGTACAAATTGAATGGGTCACGTTTTCAATCGAATCACTTTGTCCATGCGCAAAATCGTACATTGGATAGATACACCATTTATTACCCGTACGATGATGGTGTGAATGCTTAATGCGATACAAAATAGGATCTCGCATCAGCATATTAATGTGGGCCATATCAATTTTTGCACGAAGAGTTCTTGTTCCATCCGGAAATACTCCTTCCTTCATCGAAGTAAATAATCTCAAGTTTTCTTCAATACTTCGATCACGATAAATATTATTCTTCCCGGGTTCAGTAGGACTACCTTTCATTTTTGCCATTTCTTCACCCGTACTATCATCCACATAGGCCAACCCCTTTTCAATTAACGAGTAAGCATACTCGTATAACGTATCAAAATAATCACTTGCATACAATTCGTTTTTCCAGGAAAATCCTAACCATCGAACATCTTCTTTAATACTTTCAACATATTCTGTTTCTTCAGTAACAGGGTTGGTATCATCGAAACGCAGGTTGGTATACCCGGGATATTTTTGCGTAAGGCCGAAATTGAGACAGATACTGCTGGCATGGCCAAGATGTAAATAGCCGTTGGGCTCTGGAGGAAACCGGGTAACAATAGCTTTATGTTTACCCGACTCAATATCCTTTTCAATAATTTCTTCAAGGAAATTCAAGCTCTTCTCATCTTTTTTAATGTCTTCGCTCATATACCTCAAAGGTAAGAAAGCGAATGTATTATAACCAATCAGGTTAAAAAGGTCGAATACTAATCGAATTCAAATACTACGAATGAGTTTTAGTAAACGTTCGAACATTCTAAATGAAATTTTCGACCGGATCCATACAGTTCAACATAAGTACTACGATTGTAGTATTTTTTAAAAAACAATTATGACAGACCTTACCTGTTTATTTTATTCATCATTAAACCTTTTTTTATGGCAAGAAACATTTCAGCCAGGATGAATTTCCTGGTTAAGTTCGGAATTTTACCCGCAGAAGCATTAGACTTCGTGTTCCCTCATGGGCCACGTTTTTCCGCTGCAACTAAAGAGTATGCTATGGCAGGAGTAGTCAGGGATATTGCAAAAGCACTTCCCGACAAATCGTTACAAAAAAAATTATTAGTAGCAGGAAAATCAATGGTGGAATATTCCTCCAAAGGATTGATCAACGGTTGGGAAGAAGGTGATGATATTTGTCCGCCTTACTGGCATCCATGGCCAGGCCCTATTCCAGGTGGTGGTGGTGATCCCGATCCAATTCCATGGTTTACGGCAAGGCATGAAGGCATTTCGGAATATGCCAATGCATTAAAAGTAATTGCCGGAATGAGTAAAGTACCTTCAGTTGCCAAACAATTGAATGAAATTGCAGGTGCATTAAACAACCAGGAAATTGGATTTGCTATTGAACATAATTAAAGTTGACCGTGAAAGTAGAAAACAGGTTATGCTATTGGATAAAAACCAATTTAACACACTGCCTTTTTTCTACTTTCCTTTTTCAAAGATTTTATTAAACTGGAAGTATAAATAGTGATTTCAAAATTCAAATGCGTCCATCAAGTAATCAAAAATAAAAACTTCAATTTTAAATTTCAATAAAGAATTGAAATGACTTTGGCGATTGCCAAAAAACAAGAGGGGCAAAACTGATTCTATTTTCATTGATCAGAATCAATGAAAATAGTAAAGAACCCTGTTGAATGGAATACTACTTGTCTCTTTCCTCCTACTTATTAACATTTTTGATGGTATTTATTCACTCGGAAGCCTTAATTTTAACGCTCGGCAATAAAACAATATTTGATGCTAATAATAGGTGAATAGAATTTGTATATGGCCAGTTATGTTAGTTAAGAAAATGTCTCATCCGTTATTTTCAAAAATATTTCCAGACCATTAGTAATCCACCATTGCCCTGCCTAAACTTAAAAGTTAGTAGGGCAATTTTTTTGATATTGTACCCGTTTAGAAAACTAAACCAAAGACTGTTGAATTTGAAAAATTGGTTTGGCTTATGAATAACCTGAAAAGAAAAAAAAATTACTTTCATTCACTTGCTGCATTAATAGTGGTTGCGATTTTATCGGCATATTCTTTTACAGTACCTAGCCGGTTTTTTTCAAAAGCCCTAATTTCTCAAGCTGCTGTTCGTTCCACCATTGGTGAAATAATGGTGTCGGCATCCATTTTACCAACTACAACCGCTGGGCCCTTGTCATTTTATGAACGTAAAAAATCATTATTTGACAGTTTGCAATTAGAAGCAATTGGGCTTTCACGGACTGTTTTTGAAATTGCACTTAGGGGGATGGAAAAATTGAAAAATTCAAAACTCCTTCAAACAAGTATTCTTTCTATTGCAGATTTTAGTAAATCCAGTACAGAAAGACGCTTATTTGTGATTGACCTTGAAAACAATGAGTTGCTGTTCAATACATGGGTAGCACATGGGCGCAATTCAGGAGAAGAAGCATGGGCGAACTCTTTTTCAAACAAACCACATTCAAAAAAAAGTAGTCTTGGATTTTATGTAACAGGTTCGGCCTACAGTGGCAACAATGGTTATTCTTTAAAGTTGGTAGGTATGGAAAAAGGTTTCAACAGCAATGCTTTTCAACGCGCTATCGTTATCCACGGCGCCGATTACGTAAATACGGATTATATCAATAGCCAGGGGTATATTGGACGAAGTGAAGGGTGCCCTGCTGTTGCACCAAAAGTTTGCCGGCCCTTGATTAATACTATAAAAGAAGGCTCCTGCCTTTTTATTTATTACCCTTCTCCATTTTATTTGAAGAAGTCTGCTTTATGCAAATAGTTTATTCACATTCCATTTTTTACTGGTAATAAAAAAGCGCACCGACCACTCTGTTGCCGTTTATCTTTGCCCCTTAATTTTTACTATGTTAAAGGTGGGCATTTTTGGTGTGGGTCATTTAGGAAAATTTCATCTCAACAATTGGCGCGAAATAAAGGATGTTGAACTAGTTGGGTTTTATGATCCGAACGACGATGCCGCAAAGGAAGTAGGTGAAAAATATCAACTTCCCCGATATATCGACGCAGCTACACTTATGGATACCGTTGATGCGGTTGATATTGTAGCCCCCACTAATTTTCATTTCGAATTATGCAAACTTGCTATTAGAAAAAGTAAGCATGTTTTTGTGGAAAAGCCTTTGGCTAATACGATGGATGAAGCAAGGGAATTAGTAAAGCTTGCAAAAGAATCAAACATCAAATTCCAGGTTGGGCATGTTGAACGCTTTAATCCGGCATTCCTTGCTATTCAGAATGTGCCACTCAACCCAATGTTTATAGAGGTACATCGGTTGGCTGAATTCAATCCGCGTGGCACAGAAGTAAGCGTGATTCTTGATTTAATGATTCATGATATCGATATCATTTTAAGCATTGTTAAAAGTGAAGTAAAAACAATTTCAGCTAGTGGTGTAGCAGTTATGACAGATACGCCAGACATAGCGAATGTACGCATTGAATTTAATAATGGATGTGTAGCCAATATGACTTCGAGCAGAATATCAATGAAAAAAATGCGCAAAATGCGTTTATTTCAGAAGGATGCATATATAGGAATGGATTTTCTTACAAAAAAAACAGAAATCATTAAACTAAAAACACCTCAGGATATAGATGTTTTTTCATTCGATCTTGAAACACCCAATGGTATTCGCACAATTGCTATCGCGAATCCTCAGGTTGAGGAAGTAAATGCGATAAAAATGGAATTAGAAAAGTTTAAAGACTCTATTGTATTGAATATACCTGTTGTTGTTAACGAAGTAGACGGACTAAGAGCAATGGATGTAGCTCATCAGATTCTGCAAAAAATAAAAAGTAATAGTATCAATCCCTGATAACATACATGATAAGTTCAAAACGAATTCATAGCAATTGGTATGTGGTAGCAGATTACCTCGCCGCTATATTGTCGTGGTTGGTTCTTTATTTTGTACGCCGGTATTTGTTGGAAGAAGCGATAACTATTGAGAGAAAAATTTATCTAAATAATCGCTTCTGGTGGGGAATTACCTTAATTCCACTGGCCTGGTTAATTTTTTATGCCATCATTGGGGCCTATCGTTCACTTTATACCAAATCAAGACTCAATGAGTTTACGCTGACCTTTGTCAGCAGCATTATTGGATGTACCCTGGTTTTCTTTCTAATTATTATTAATGATCCCCAACGACAATACACTTATTACTATAAAGCATTCAGTATTTTTTTAGGCGCCCATTTTATTCTTACCTGGATAGGACGTTGGACTTTATTGAGGATAGTGAAAAGTCAGCTAGACAATAGCCTTGTTCGCTTTAATACTTTATTAGTTGGAGGAAATGAGGCCGCAACAAAGATTTATAAAAACACTTTTACGGGTTTAAGAAATGCAGGTTTTCATTACACAGGGTTTGTTGCCGTCAATGGGCCTACCATCGATATTCAAAAATTTCTTCCGTATTTTGGCGATTTAAACAACCTAGAAAAAATTGTAGCGGACAAAAACATTAATCTTGTAGTAATTGCACTCGAAAAAACTGAGAAAGAAAAAATAGAATCAATTATTAATCGACTGAGTGAACAGGATGTTGAAATAAAAATAGTTGCCGATACGCTGGATATATTATCAGGCTCCGTTAAAACAACAAATGTTTTTGGTGCTGTTCTTTCTGAGATTAAAACTGGTTTAATGCCAGACTGGCAACAGAACATTAAGCAGGTGATTGATGTAGTTATTGCACTTACCGGACTGATTCTATTATCGCCATTGCTTATACATACCGCTATCCGGGTGTGGGTGTCTTCAAACGGCCCGATTATTTATTCACAGGAAAGAATTGGTTATAAAGGAAGAATTTTTCTAATCTACAAGTTTCGTTCTATGGTTAATGATGCAGAGCCAAATGGCCCCAGGCTCTCTTCAGCAAACGATCCTCGCATTACCCAATGGGGCAAAACAATGCGTAAATGGCGATTGGATGAATTACCCCAATTATGGAATATTTTGAAAGGAGATATGAGTTTGGTCGGTCCAAGGCCCGAACGCGCTTATTATGTTGATCAAATAAAACGTATTACTCCGTATTACAATTATTTGCTTAAAGTAAAACCGGGCATCACCTCCTGGGGTATAGTAAATTATGGATATGCAGAAGATATTGAGCAAATGAAAGAGCGAATGAAATATGATTTGATTTATATTGAAAATATCTCACTTGCACTGGATTTAAAAATCATGTTGCATACGATGCGTATTGTTTTTATGGGCAAAGGAAGATAAGCGCAGGAGTTTCATAAAGACCAAACAATTTATTTTGATATTATTTTAGACAACTAAATTGAAAAGTTATTGCGAAATCCACAACATAGTTTTCGTTTCCTTTCTCAGCTATTAATAAAATACTATGGCAAGGTTTGTACTCATAATTAGTTTTATTCTTTTTTGCTCAACAAATTTAAAAAGTCAGCAAATTTATTGGCAACAGGAAGTCCATTATTCGATAGACGTTACCTTAAACGATCGAAAAAATACCTTAAGTGGAAAATTGACACTCGACTATATTAATCATTCTCCCGATACCTTGTATTTTCTTTGGTTTCATATTTGGCCAAATGCCTATAAGAATACTGAAACGGCATTATATAAACAATTGTCAAAGGATGATGAAAGTAAAAGAAAATTAAAAAAGGCAGCACCGGGTTATTTAGATAGTTTGAGTTTTACCATAAATAGCCAGCCTGCAACATTTGAATATGATCCGTTGTATATTGATATAATTAAACTACAATTACCCCAGCCACTCTTGCCCAACCAACAAATAATTATCAAGAGTCCTTTTTTTGTAAAACTCCCCTCCTATTATTCGAGGTCTGGGTATGACGGGCAGCAATATATGATTTGCCAATGGTATCCTAAACCGGCTGTGTATGATCGCAAAGGATGGCACGCTTTTCCTTATCTTGATCAGGGAGAATTTTATAGCGAATATGGCTCGTTTCAGGTCACTATTACACTCCCCGAAGAATATGTAGTGGGCGCTACCGGAACATTGCAAAACAAGGTCGAGTCTGATTTATACAAATCAATTGGATATAACAATTTTACAAACAGGGAAAAGGGGCCTGCGCAATTTTATCGTACAAAAAACCCTGGAAAAACAAAATCACTTCTATTCAAAGCGGATCGTGTACATGACTTTGCATGGTTTGCAGATAAAAATTTCATAATTCAATACGATACCATACAATTACCGTCGGGAAAAATTACAGAGGCGTTCACCTATTCTCAACCGAAGGGAAATGATGCATGGAAGAATAGCCTGCGCTTTGTGAAAGATGCAACAAAAAGTTATTCATCCTGGCTGGGAGAATATCCATACCCGGTAGTACAGGCAGTGGAAGGACCTAAAAATCAATCGAGCGGCGGAATGGAATATCCTATGATTACATTAATTACCAGTCCTGGCGCAGACGACGAAAACCTGGATGCTGTAATTACTCACGAAGTGGGGCATAACTGGTTTTATAGCATACTTGGCACGAATGAACGGGAAAATCCGTGGATGGATGAAGGACTTAATACTTATTACCAGTTTAGATATGAAGCCACCAAGTATCATGGAAATACCCTGTTCGGAAAAAATATCCCCAAGGAACTCAGACTTCTTTCAGTAACAGATTTACTGGATAGAATATATTCAATGCTAAAGACGATTCCGGCGAAAGATCCCATCAGTACCTCTTCGACTGGATTTGCCAATAAAGATGACTATAGTTTCGTTGTATATGTTAAGACTGCCATCTGGTTTTTTATTGCGGAAACGGCTCTTGGCAAAGAAGAGTTGGATAAAGGAATGAAGGCTTATTTTGAAAAGTGGAAATTCAAGCACCCCTATCCGGAAGATTTCAAAGAGGCTTTAGAAACAGCCACCGGAAAGAATTTGGATGACCTTTTCGCACTACTAAATAAAGAAGGAAGCTTAGAGTAATTCAATCTTATTATTTTTGAAAAAAAATTCCTGTTGAAAAATCTGGTTTTCCTATTCATCGTATTAACGCTTTCAATAAATGCACATAGCCAGCAGGCTTATTGGCAACAGCAATTGAAGTATACTATTGATGTAACCCTTAACGACAATGATCATAGCCTCGATGGTTTTTTAAAGTTATCGTACTCGAATCAATCTCCTGATACCTTAACTTTTATTTGGTTTCACTTATGGCCCAATGCCTTTAAAAATGATCGAACAGCTTTTAGCGAACAACTATTGGAAAACGGAAGAACAGATTTTTATTTTTCGACACGTGAACAAAGAGGTTATATTAACAGGCTTGATTTTAGAATAAATAATAGCACACTCAAAACTGAAGATCATCCATCGTATAGCGATATACTAAAAGTTTATTTACCCGCCCCACTCGCTCCCGGACAAACAACAGAACTTACTACTTCCTTTCATGTTAAACTCCCTTTTAATTTTTCGAGAGGGGGACATCTAGATCAATCATACCAAATTACTCAATGGTACCCTAAGCCTGCGGTTTATGATAAATCGGGCTGGCACCCGATGCCTTATCTCGATCAGGGAGAATTTTACAGCGAATTTGGAAACTACGATGTGCGCATAACACTACCTGATAATTATGTAGTGGCTGCTACGGGTGTTCTTCAAAATGACGAAGAAAAACAATGGCTGCACAATAGAGGCCATTCATTAATAAAACCTGCCACGGTTAAAAAATTTGGTGCTAAACCTGTCAGTAAAACAACTGCCTCCATAAATAATTCGGGAATAAAATCATCGGGTACTACAAAAACCTTGCAGTATAAACAAGATAATGTGCATGATTTTGCCTGGTTTGCTGATAAATATTTTGGAGTAAAGTATGATACCCTTCAATTAAGTTCGGGAAGAATTATTGATGCGTATTCTTTTTATAGCGAAAAAGGCGCTACTGTTTGGAACAATAGTATTGATATGGTTAAGGACGCTATTCGGCTTCGGTCGCAGTTGATTGGAGAGTATCCCTATAATGTAGTAAGTATAGTAGAAGCCCCAATAGGTTTTGATGGTGGCATGGAATATCCTACTATAACCAGCATCTCGCCAATGGCTGACAAAAAAAATCTTGATATCACTATCGGGCACGAAGTAGGCCATAACTGGTTTTACGGTATACTTGCCAGTAATGAAAGAATAAATCCGTGGATGGATGAAGGCATTAATAGTTATTATGACAACCGGTATGAATTGTGGAAATACCCACCTCAAAAAGAAGTGACTAAGAAAACTAAGTTCATTCTAAATAAATTGCCAGATAATAAATATCTTTTATTGATCAATCATCTTGCCAGGCAAAAGAAAGATCAGGCCATAGAAACATCATCGACTGATTTTACTGAATTCAACTACGGGCTGATTGCCTATCAAAAAACGGCAATCTTGATGGAGCATTTAGAAAACTATATTGGAAAAGAAAAATTTGACTCCTGCATGAAGTTGTATTATGAACTATGGAAATTCAAGCATCCACAACCTGAAGACTTTCTTTCTTTGGTTGAACATAGTTCAGGAAAGGACCTTACGGAATTTCGCCATGCGCTAAAAGACAAGGGAAGAATACTTACCAATGAATCAGGATCAAAAAAGGTAAAAGCAACATTTCTATTTAACCTAAAGAATACTGATAAAATATCTTATATAAATATTCTTCCGGCAATAGGTGCTAACAAGTATGATGGATTGATGATTGGATCTGTAATTCATAATTTTAATGTACCAAATGACCCATTTCAATTTTTAGCAATTCCACTATACGCAACAGGTAGTAAACAAATGAATGGCATTGGAGGAGTAAGCTATACATGGTATCCACAAAACCGCTTTGAAAAGATAGAAGCGGGAATTGGATTTTCGCGATTCTCTACGATAAAAGGGGTCGACAGTAATGGTACAAAAATAACCGGAGGTTTTAATAAAGTTGTTCCGTCGTTGAGGATATACTTCAAAAACCCAAACCTGAGAAGCACCAGGGAAGCCTGGATTGAATGGAAAACTTTTGCAATCGGAGAAAATGGATTTGAATACCTATTTAAAACAGCCGACAGTTCTTACTATCCTTCTAAAGGAAAAAATCAAAACCGGTATCTTAACCAGTTTACCTATGCGCTTACGGATTACCGCGCCCTTTATCCTTATGATGTTAATGTTCAGCTCCAGCAGGGAGATGGATTTTACCGCGCCTCCGTTACTGGCAATTACTTTTTAAATTATGCCAATGGCGGTGGTGCATCTGCACGATTTTTTGGCGCAAAATTTGGCTATTTAGGAGGAAGAACTTCAGAAAAAGAGTTTAATACATCGCCCTATCAGCCAAAGCTAACCGCAGTTAGAGGCGATGAGGATTATACCTATAGCAATTATTTTGTTGGGCGAAATGAAAATGAAGGATTGGCCAGTCAGCAAATAATGATGCGGGATGGAGGATTAAAATTGCGCACAGATTTATTTCAGGGCCTCCAGGGCAGAAGCGATAATTGGATAGCAGCCATTAATTTAAATACATCAATACCATCTAACATTTTGCCAAAGGTTATTCCCTTGAGAATTTTTTTAGATATTGGTACTTATGCAGATGCCTGGGCGAAAAATGCGACGACCAAGCGTTTTCTATTTGTAGGGGGCTTGCAATTATCTTTATTGAAAGGATTAATAAATATTTATGCTCCTTTGTTTTACAGTAGTGAATTTTCTGATAACTTAAAGACTGTTCCCGAAGAAAATAAATTCTTTCGCAAACTTTCATTCAGTATAGATGTACATAGATTTAACTTTCGGAAAATCGCAAACAATTTAATTCCTTTTTAAGGTTCATGTCAGATGCTGTACGATATCTCAATAGAAAAGAAATAGATACTGAAAAATGGGACAGATGCATCCGTGAATCTTCCAACGGATTGATCTACGGATATTCTTTTTACCTGGATGCCATGGCCCTGAATTGGGATGCATTAGTAATGGGTGACTATGAAGGTGTAATGCCATTGCCATGGAATAAAAAATATGGAATTTATTATCTGCATCAGCCTTTTTTTACAGCCTGCCTGGGGATTTTCGGAAAAAATCCAGGAGAAGAAAGAATTAAAGAGTTCATTCGCCACATCCCAGAAAAATTTAAACTCGTTGAAATAGATTTGAACCAGGGAAATAATCTTTCAATCCCGCCTACTTCTTTTCGATCGCGGAATAATTATATACTGCATATTCATAAGCCTTATGAAGAAATTTTTTCAGGGTACAGAGATCATGTGAAACGAAATTGCAAAAAGGCGAAACAGTTAAACTGTCGTTACAGTAATACTGTTTCAATAGACGAAATTCTACGGCTTTCCCTGCAGCAAATGGGTAAGATATCTAAACTTTCCTCAGGAGATTATGATCGCTTTAAAAAATTGTTTACAACGCTTAAAGTACAGGGAAAGGCTTTATGCTGTGGAGTTTTTACTGAACAAAATGAATTAGCCGCATCCTGTGTATATTTTTTTTCGCATAACCGTGCCTATTATATTTTGGTAGGAAACCCCCCGGATGGAAAAACAACTGGAGCCTCTCACTATCTAATTGACCGTTTTATTTTCGAACAGGCGGGAAAAAATTTAACCATCGATTTTGAAGGATCGGACAATAAAAACCTTGCTTTTTTTTACAGTAGTTTTGGTGCGGAACTGGAAACCTATCCCCGACTTACGATTAACCGATTACCATGGTGGGCAAAGTTGTTTAAAAAAAGTAGCAGGTAAATGAATTAATAAATCTGAATAATTAATACTACACTGAAATGCAAATTAACTATTATCTAGTTTTGAAGAATGTTTGGCATGAACTAATGGGTGAATAATCATCGATGCTACCAGGTAAAACTCCACCTTTTGGTTACGCTCCCATCTCTCTTTCTTCTAAAATCTTCTCAGCAATCAAAATATCTATTGGCCGGGTAATTTTAATATTGGTGTTTTCGCCTTCTATCAAATGAATTTTTACCCCAAGCCGTTCCACAACACTTGCTTCATCGGTGAACGATTCTTCATAGTCCAGTTCAAACGCCGCTTTAATCAAGTCGCTGTAAAATGCCTGTGGGGTTTGAACCATTTTTACCTTTTCGCGATCAATTAATGAGTTACCCATTATTGTTTCAATTCGAATTGTATCTACGGCAGCTATAACAGGAACAGCGTTCCCTTTTTCAATTACCTGGTTAAAGCATCTTCGAATTAAGTCGGTAGTTAGCAGACAACGAACCCCATCGTGTACAAATACTACAGAATGTTGTTGAATGTGGGCCAGTCCTTTTTTTACGGAATGAAACCGGGTTGCTCCTCCAGACATTATCCAAATCCTACCCGGGTCTTTGGTTGTTTGAATAAGCTGAAGTCCCGTTTGTAAATGGTCTTCAGGTAACACTAAAATTATTTCTATATCATCAAAGGCGTCGAGAAAAGCAGAAAGGGTATACCAAATAACTGGTTTCCCATTCAAAACTAAAAACTGTTTGGGAACAGCAGTACCCATCCTCAACCCCGATCCTCCTGCTACTATGACTGCATATTTTTTCATTACTATTCGTTCGCTGAATTATTTATTTATTCAAAATTTTCGAATGGGCAGCAATTATTCTTTCAAAAATGATATAAGCTGATGAACGGATCTATATATGAATCATTTTCTTATTAAAGGAAATCCAACCGCAACGAATAAATCTTGCAAAAAAAACCTTTGCAATAAGCTTTTATTTTATAGAAAGGATTGAGATTTTTTTAGGACGCAAGTTAACCTTCGACGTAAAATAAAAATCTGAACTAATATAATCAACAAACTATAAACCCGGCCCTTCTTCTCCATTTAAAAATTCGCGTTCTATTTCTTCCATTTGAACAATATCCCATGCTTCACTTTCGCTAGGAGTAACATTCATTATTTCGAGTAATCCACTTTCATCGAGCCCCTCCTCAACAGAAAGTTTAAGACAACATACAACAAAAGACACATTTTGTTCGTAAAAATCCTGTTGAATTTTTACCAGGTATTCTGAGGCAGCATCATCCATCATTTGTATGTCTGACATATTTAAGATAACGTTTTTAACATCGCTTTTTAGCAGGGGAGCTAAACAATTATCAAGTTCTGCTGTCATATTAGCAGCGAAGTTGCTTTCTTTGATGGTTATGACATGGAATTTTTCTCTGGTATCAATTTTGACTTCCATAAATACTTTAAGTTGTTAACAGCCGTTAATAATAAGGCGGCCAGACAAATCAAAAATATTCGTTATTATTGTATCATACACAATTAATTAGAAAAAATGGATAATAATTTTTCAGCCCAGGTTAAGGAGATTATCTCGTTTAGCAGAGAAGAAGCATTGCGGCTGGGAAACGATTTTATCGGTACCGAACATTTATTGTTAGGCCTGATTCGTGAAGGAGAAAATACAGCCGTTCGAATCCTCAAAAGTTTTAATGTTGATTTGTACGAATTGAGGAAAGAGATTGAGCTGGCAGTAAAAGATAAAACTGGTAAAAACATTGCCAATATCAATAGCCTTCCGCTAACCAAACAAGCAGAGAAAGTAATTCGCGTTACCGTTTTGGAGGCGAAGGCACTAAAAAGCCCAACGGTAGAAACCGAACACTTAATGCTTTCTATTCTCAAGAATAAAGAAAATGTAGCTACCCAAATCTTAAATCAATTTGACGTGGATTATGATCTTTTCCGGAATGAATTAGGCGTTGTTAAAAGTAATGACGTTAGAAGCGAATATACAGATGAGAATGAAGATGATTTTGATGAAGAGAAAAAATTCGCTCAACAAAAATCGCGTACGGCAAGTAATGCAAAAAGCAAAACACCTGTGCTCGATAATTTCGGCCGCGATATTACCCGGCTTGCAGAGAGTGGATCCCTTGACCCAATTGTAGGGAGAGAAATAGAAATTGAGCGTGTTTCACAAATACTTTCCCGCAGAAAAAAGAACAACCCGATTTTAATTGGGGAACCAGGAGTAGGTAAAACGGCTATTGTAGAAGGATTGGCACTCCGTATCGTTCAGCGTAAGGTATCAAGGGTTCTATTCGATAAAAGAGTTATTTCACTTGATTTAGCCGCGTTGGTAGCTGGAACAAAATACCGCGGTCAATTTGAGGAAAGAATGAAAGCCATCATGAATGAATTGGAAAAAAACAGGGATGTAATTTTATTTATTGATGAAATACATAC
Source organism: Chitinophagaceae bacterium (assembly GCA_046153465.1). Classification (GTDB taxonomy): domain Bacteria; phylum Bacteroidota; class Bacteroidia; order Chitinophagales; family Chitinophagaceae; genus Endoryza. The sequence goes on along the minus strand of JBJXDV010000369.1, from coordinate 4,609 downwards.
TATAGTTGGTGCCGGTGGGGCAAGTGGATCGCTGGATGCTTCCAATATTTTTAAGCCCGCATTGGCCAGAGGAGAATTACAATGTATTGGCGCCTCTACACTGGATGAATACAGAATGTATATTGAAAAAGATGGTGCCCTTGATCGTCGTTTTCAAAAAGTAATGATCGAACCACCAAGTGTAGACGAAACAATCGAAATTCTTACCAATATACAAAGTAAGTATGAAGACTATCACAACGTATCTTATTCAGTAGAAGCAATAGATGCATGTGTAAAATTAAGTGACCGATATATAACTGATCGTCTTTTGCCAGACAAGGCTATCGATGTAATGGATGAAGTGGGAGCCCGTGTGCACCTAAAAAACATAAATGTTCCAAAAGAAATTCTAGAGCTTGAGAAAAAAATTGAAGATGTAAAGGGAGAAAAAAATAAAGTTGTAAAAAGTCAGAAATTTGAAGAGGCCGCTTCTTTAAGAGATACCGAAAAACGTTTGCAGGAAGATCTGGAAGCAGCCAAAGCAAAATGGGAAGAGGAAAGTAAGCATAAACGTTATCCCATCGATGAAGAAGCAATTGCAGAAGTTGTAAGTATGATGACCGGGATCCCCGTTAAGCGAATGGTACAGGCTGAAACGGAGAAGCTTAAAAAGATGGCCGACGATATGAAAGAAATGGTGGTTGGCCAGGATGAAGCTATCAGCAAAGTAGTGAAAGCCATTCAACGAAACAGGGTTGGATTGAAAGATCCCAAAAAACCAATCGGTACATTCATTTTCCTGGGCCCAACAGGTGTAGGTAAAACCGAACTTGCACGTGCACTATCCCGTTATATGTTCGACTCAGAAGATGCATTGATTCGGATAGACATGAGTGAATACATGGAAAAATTTACAGTGAGTCGGCTGGTAGGTGCTCCTCCAGGCTATGTCGGATATGAAGAAGGTGGGCAACTAACAGAAAAAGTAAGAAGAAAACCTTATTCAGTAATTCTTTTGGATGAAATAGAAAAAGCACATCCAGATATTTACAATATTCTTTTGCAGGTGTTAGATGATGGTCAGCTTACTGATGGCCTTGGCAGAAAAGTAGATTTCAAGAACACCACTATTATCATGACTTCTAATATCGGTGCAAGACAATTAAAAGACTTTGGTGATGGTGTTGGTTTTGCCACGGCGTCGCGTACACTAAATTCTGACGAAAATAATAAAGCGGTAATTGAAAAAGCATTAAAAAAAACATTTTCACCTGAGTTTTTAAATCGGATAGATGATGTCATCATTTTCAATTCTCTGTCAAAAGATCATATCTTCCGCATCATTGATATTTTAATGAAAGGTGTAATGAAGCGTTTAGTTGCTCTGGGATTTTCCCTTGAGTTAACAGAAGCAGCTAAGGATTTCATTGCAGAAAAAGGGTATGATCAGCAATTTGGGGCACGCCCATTACACAGGGCTATTCAGAAATACCTGGAAGATCCACTAGCAGAGCAAATATTAAATATGAGTATCAAACAGGGAGATATTATGGTGGCCGATCTTAACAAGGAAAATGGGAAAATTGAATTCAGTGTAAAAGCACCATCGAAAGAAAAATCAAAAGCTTAATCGAATTTAATCATATACTAAGGCCTGCTAATTGCAGGCCTTTTTTGATTAGAGTCAATACAACCAGGACAACTTTTTAAAAAATGAATCGTTTAATGAGTAGTCCCCACGTTTATATACCTATTGCCGGGCGCCATCATTTTAGTAATGGTAATGCCCCGCTGTAGAACATGGAAAATCCAATGATTATGAAAACCGGGTGACTTACAGTAGTGAGTCACTAATCGTCTCCCACTACAATATTGCCGTAATTTCATTTTGTAAGTAAAATGGATTGCGGCATTTTTGTATTCTGCATGGAAAAGAAAATCATTATAACCATTGATGGCTGGAGCAGTTGTGGTAAAAGTACCCTGGCTAAGCAACTCGCAAAAGAACTTGGATATGTTTATATTGATAGTGGCGCGATGTACAGGGCGATTACTCTCTATTTTTTAAGGAATCATGTTGATTGGACCGATTTAGGGGAGATTCATAAAGCACTAGAAAGTATAGAGCTTGAATTCATATCCAATCATAAAAACGGCCAAACCGAAATGCATTTAAATGGGGAGAATGTAGAATATGTAATCCGGGATTTGCTGGTAGCTGAAAAAGTTAGTGATATAGCCGCCTTGAAAGATGTGCGCGAATTTGCTGTTGCCCAACAACGGCAAATGGGTAAAACAAAGGGTATAGTAATGGATGGAAGGGATATCGGAACAATTGTATTTCCCGAGGCAGAATTAAAGATTTTTATGACGGCAGATAATTTAATTCGTGTTCAACGAAGATTTCGTGAATTATATGAAAAGAATCCAAACGTAACGATTGAAGAAGTTAGGCATAACCTCGAAATGCGCGATCATATCGATTCGCATCGGGAGGTAAGTCCTTTACGACAGGCGGCAGACGCAATCGTTCTCGATAATACCCATGTATCGGAAAAGGAACAGCTCATAATGGCGATGGAGTGGGTTACAGTAACAATTAATAGTCAGAAAGAATAGAATAACAGGATAAGCCAGTTCTTTAATATTGTATCTCGATGATTCCTTTAACCAGCGACACATTAGCGGCTTGCTGATTATCTAACTCGAATTTTCTATTACGGTATATGGCCTATATCCTTGAGAATTAAAAACAGGGATCAGGTTAATTTCTATATGTGGAACTAATGGTTTTTATAATTAATGAATATCAATTGTTTAAAAACAATCAGTAATTAACCTTAAATTTTATTGCCCGTACAGTTTGCAAAATTCAATTCGCTTTTGTATTTTGACCGTCGGCTTAATAAAGTTCAAAATAATACTTTATAGCCGATTACTTAATCCAAAAACAATACCTAATGAAAAAGTCTCTACCGGCTACCTTAATGGCTGTGCTTTCCCTCCTACTTTTTTCTTGCAACAAAAACGACTCACAGTATATTTTCGCAGAACAGGCAGTTACACCAAAATTGGAATCGACGATCTATCCCGTTGTAACAAGGCCATCTGAATTAGTGATCGGAACTGAACAATCTATCCTAACTGTTGGTGAAACGATGACTGTATTTTTACCGTACAAGATTACCGGTGATGATATACAAAATGCGACCTTATCTTTTAAAGATGCAATAACAGGAGAATTAGTAAAGGAATCAAGCATGATGCTTTCTACTGACCTTTCGATTTTAAATGTTAGCGTTCCTGAAGAACTACAAGGAACGTCTTTTATGTTTGTGACTATTCCAATTGAAGCCGATCTTGCAGGCAAGCGAATCGATTTATCTACTAAAATTGTTGCTTACAAGTTAAGTTCTGAAGAAAAGATGACCAACGCATTTCAGGTTCAATAAACAATCATTAAACTTTTTCCAATAAAGCCCTTGCCAACAGCAGGGGCTTTTACTTTTATTCCTTTTGCCAGATTAACTAAACATATAAGGAAATCAACAGATTACTAACAAAGTTTTAAGAAATATTAGCAAGCCGAAATCGTTTTAGGCACACATTTGAGTACATTTACATTACTAAAATTTACCGGATGAATTGGTTCTTTCTTCAGATAACAAACCCGTCAACCTCTATTGCCGACTCTCTAAAACAAGTTCTTAATAATTCGAATGCCGCTCCTTCGAGTATTAACCTGATGGAGATGCTGGTGAATGGCGGACCGATCATGATTCCTCTTGCACTCCTATTGATTTTGGCGATCTTCTTCTTTTTTGAAAGATTAATAGCTATCCGAAAAGCAAGTAATATCGATCCCAACTTTATGAACATTATCAGGGATAATGTTTATACGGGCAATGTGGCCGCTGCCAGGTCACTTGCAAAAAACACATCGAACCCTGTTGCCAAAATGATTGACAAAGGTCTGCAGCGTATTGGAAAACCAATAGAAGCAATTGAAAAGAGCATGGAAAATGTTGGAAAATTGGAAGTATATAAGATGGAACGCAATCTTTCGATACTCTCACTGGTTTATGGAATTGCTCCAATGTTTGGTTTCCTCGGAACTATTATTGGTATGTTACAATTATTTTATAATATCAATTCATCCGGCGAATTTACTGCTGCCCAAATTGCAGGAGGTATCTATACAAAAATGATTACTTCTGCCTCCGGATTAATTATTGGCTTGCTGGCTTATGTTGGTTCGAATTTTTTAAACACACAAATCGATAAAACAGTTAACAAGATGGAAGCTGCCAGTGCAGAATTCATAGATGTATTACAGGAACCAACAAGGTGATATAGGATGTAAGATATTTGATTTATGATTTTATATTCTTTATTTGGATCTTGTTTTTTGGTTCTTGTTTTTTTAAATTTGATTAAATGAACTTACGCAAAAGATTAAAAGGTAACCAGGAATTGCACGCAGGGGCATTGAATGATATTTTATTCATTTTGTTGTTCTTCTTCCTGATAGTATCTACCCTCGCCAATCCGAATGTTATTAAACTTACTACTCCAAAAGCAAAAAGCGATACAAAAGCAAAACAATCTGTTATTGTAAATATAAAAA
>JBJXDV010000368.1:0-3658 GCA_046153465.1 Chitinophagaceae bacterium | reverse complement strand
AATTTTCGGTTTTTAGGAACAGTCCTCTTTTATTCTCTTTCCTCTTTAACCTCTTAGCTAAAAATAATTGCTAAGAGTATAAAAGAGAAAGGAGTTGAAGGAGAAGATTTTTCGGTTTTTAGGAACGATCCTCTTTTATTCTCTTTCCTCTTTAACCTCTTAGCCAAAAATAATTACTAAGAGTATAAAAGAGAAAGGACGTAAAGGAGAAGATTTTTCGGTTTTTAGGAACGACCCTCTTTTATTCTCTTTCCTCCTTTTATCTCTTAGCTAAAAAACTAACTAAGAATATAAAAGAGAAAGGAGTTGAAGGAGAAGAATTTTCGGTTTTTAGGAACGGTCCTCTTTTATTCTCTTTCCTCCTTTTATCTCTTAGCTAAAAAATATCAAACAATGGGTATTAAGAACACCAAAGTTGATGTGTATATTGCCAGCGCGGCTCCTTTTGCGCAACCGGTATTAAAACATTTGCGCCAACTGATACATAAAGCTTGTCCCAGCGTGGAAGAAAAAATTAAATGGGGGATGCCCAGTTTCGAATACTGTGGATTGTTAGGTGGTTTTGCATCTTTCAAACATCATTGTTCTTTCGGTTTTTGGAAAGCAGCATTAATGAAAGACAAACTACTGATGGAAAATGCAAAATCAGAAGCAGCCATGGGCCATCTGGGTAAAATAACTTCATTAAAAGATCTTCCAACCGATAAGAAAATAACAAGCTGGATCAAGGAAGCAATGAAGCTAAACGAAGAAGGGAAGAAAGTAATGAAAAAGAAAGCGGTTACGAATAGACAGGTAATTGTTCCGGCCGAAATTCAAACAACGTTACAAAAGAACAAAAAAGCATTAATTATATTTGAATCATTCAGTGCTTCTGCAAAAAAAGAATATATTGATTGGATAACAGAAGCAAAAACGTCGGATACAAAAACCAAACGGCTTATGCAGGCCATTGAATGGATAGCAGAAGGGAAACCGCGTAACTGGAAATATATGAAAGCGTATCGTTGAAAAGTAAATTAAGAATAATGATATTTCAATATGGATTGGTCATTCTATTATAAAATTGTTTTATTAATTGGCGGCAGGTATTTTTTCTTTGCCGGGCTGGCTTTCTTATTAGCTTATTATTTACTAAATAAATTAATCAGGCATAAAAAAATACAGCAACGTTATCCCAAAGCAAAAGACTATTTGCGGGAAATAGGTTTTTCTATCTTAACGATCCTTCTGTTTGCCTTCGTTCCATTAGTACTCATTAATAATAACGCAATTCGCCTACACACCACCTACTATACAAGTATTGCACAATACGGCTGGCCTTACTTTATATTCGCGTTTCTTCTAATGCTTCTGTTGCATGATACTTATTTTTATTGGGCACATCGGTTCATGCATCATCCGGCAATTTTTAAATTCTTTCATTTAATACATCACAAGTCGATTAACCCTTCACCTTGGGCAGCCTATGCTTTTCACCCCTTAGAGGCAATAGTTGAAGTAGGTATAGTGATCATTTTTCTTTTTACGATTCCAATTCATAAATATCATTTAGGGCTTTTCTTCCTCTTTATGATTGTTTACAATGTATATGGACATCTCGGGTGGGAGATTTATCCAAAAGGATTTAGTCGCCATTGGTTCGGCAAATGGATTAATACCTCTGTAAATCATAATCAACATCATCAATTCTTCAAAGGCAATTATGGGTTGTATTTTTTATTCTGGGATCGGATGATGGGAACTATTCGCGAAGATTACGATCAGCAGTTTGAAGATGTAGTTTCAAAAAGGAAAAGTGGCTTATAGTTTATGGTTTGTAGTTCTGTCTATTTATCATTGCTTTTAAATTCATTCCTTTTTATAAAAATATTAAACACACCGATTAAACCGCTAACAATAAGGCATTGTTAAATAATGATTGGATTGTAACAACAAAGCGGCTTTAAACGATAAACCACAAACTAAAAACCTTCTAACAAACATTCACTTTTCGTTTACAAAACTTTACCATTTTAAAAACGTCATAGGCATGGTGTTTTCATACATTTAATATGTAGAGAATTACTCATGCAATTTTCATCACACTAAAATGGCGCATTATGAAAATAATTTTTACACTCAGTCAAATTATTCTAAGCGGACTTCTTTTATCTGTCTCAGCCCAACAAACAGGTAGCTGGCCTAAGACAGCTACCGCAACTGACGGCAGCATTATTAAGATGTACGAATGGCAAACTGAATCTTTCTCAGGCAATACACTACAGGCGAGAGCCGCCATATCGGTTATAGAAGCGGGTAAGTCTGATCCGACCTTTGGTGTAGCATGGCTTTCTGCTACTCTGGAAAGTACCAACCAGGGGAAAGTGGTTAGGTCCGTACAAATCAAATCAATAAAACTTCCCGGGGAAAGTTTGCAGGATAAAACTTCTACTATACAGGTTGCCCTGGAAAAGGAAATTCCGTTTTGGAACATTCAATTTACAAATGAACAATTAAATTCATCATTAAAATTAAACGAACAGCAAAATAATTTATCCCGAACAATAGATAATACTCCACCCGAAATTATTTATTCAATGCAACCGGCCATTTTAGTAACTATCGATGGCAAACCCACGCTTCAACAAAATACAGAATGGGGAGTAGAAACAGTCATCAATTCTCCGTTTACTATTATTAAAAACAGGGATGGTAATTTTTACCTGTATGGAGGTAAGCATTGGTATAAGGCGCCAGCGGCAACAGGGCCGTACAATTATTCTGAACAGGTTCCACAAAATCTTACGGCTATTGAATCGGCCATCAATGAGTCCTATAGAAAAAATAATACTGAAGAAGAAAAAAATAATTATACAATTTCTTCCATAATTGTGAGTACAAGTCCTACTGAGTTGATTCAAACAGAAGGAGAAGCCAAATTTGCGGCTGTAGAAGGAACAAGTTTATTGTATGTACGCAATACGGATGATGATATTTTTATGGATGTAAATTCACAAAACTATTATGTACTGCTTTCAGGGAGATGGTTCAAATCAAAAACACTTAGTGGAAAATGGCAATTTATTGAACCAGATAAATTACCGAACGATTTTGCAAGAATACCTCCGGGTTCCGAAAAAGGCGAAGTGCTTGCCAGTGTGGCTGGAACCAACGAAGCAAAAGAAGCTATTGAAGATGCGGAAATTCCGCAAACTGCAAGGGTAAATAGAAACAATACTTCCGTGGATGTTATTTATGACGGTGATCCTGAATTTGACGATATCGACGGTACCCATTTGCAATATGCAACCAATAGTCCATTTTCTGTATTAAGATACCGTAACCGGTATTATGCGGTAGATAATGGAGTTTGGTTCGAATCTCGTTCCGCCCGTGGTCCCTGGTTCGTATCCGTTGAGCGCCCTTATGAAGTTGCGTATATAGCACCCCGATATCCTGTGTACCATGTGAAGTATGTATACATTTATGATATTGGGTCAGAGTACATCTATATGGGTTACACACCCGGGTATCTAAATAACTATATCTGTGGACCAACCATTGTATATGGAACCGGTTATAATTATCGCCCGTGGCACCGCAGGTATTATTATCCGCGCCCCTGCACCTGGGGTTATAATATGCGGTATTCTCCCTGGAGTGGTTGGGGCTTTGG
>JBJXDV010000367.1:0-4090 GCA_046153465.1 Chitinophagaceae bacterium | reverse complement strand
GTAAATTTGTAATTCATTTAAAAGTGAATGTTATTGTAACATTCACTTTTTTATTTAAGGGGTTTTTAGTTTATGGTTTGTAGTTTATAGTTCTTTAGCTCTATCATTCATTATAAATAGCAAACGCACACTATTGGTAAAGAGTTTTAGAATTTCAACAACAATAAATCACAAGCCATAAACTAAAACTATCCTCAGGGAATTACCAAGAAACAACAAAATCATGTTTGAAAATTTATCAGAGCGGCTCGAAACGGCCTTTAAGTTAGTAAAAGGGCAAGGTCGAATTACAGAATTAAATATAGCCTCCACTATAAAGGAAATTCGTAAAGCATTAATAGATGCTGACGTAAATTTTAAGATCGCCAAAGAGTTTACAGATACAATTAGAGATAAAGCACTTGGTCAAAAAGTAATTAATGCTGTAAGTCCTGGTCAATTGATGATAAAAATTGTAAAGGATGAATTGGCTGAGTTAATGGGTGGTAAAGAAAGCGAGCTTAATGCAAAAGGAAACCCGGCTGTTATTTTAATAGCCGGATTGCAAGGTTCCGGAAAAACAACCTTTAGTGCCAAACTTGCCCATTATTTAAAAAATACAAAGGGTTTTTCACCAATGCTGGTAGCAGCAGATATATATCGCCCCGCAGCAATTGATCAGTTAAAAGTATTAGGAGAGCAGATCGGAATTGACGTTTATAGTGAACCTGAAAATAAAAATGCTGTCGAAATTGTAAATAATGCTGTTAGGGAGGCAAGGAGCAAAAATAAAAATGTAGTTATAATTGATACTGCTGGCCGGTTGGCTGTGGATGAAGTAATGATGAACGAAGTGGCTAATATAAAAAATGCCGTAAAGCCACAGGAAATATTATTTGTGGTCGATTCAATGACGGGGCAGGATGCAGTTAACACTGCGAAAGCTTTTAATGATCGGTTAGACTTCAGCGGTGTAGTACTTACTAAACTAGATGGTGATACACGGGGCGGAGCTGCCCTTTCTATAAAGTATACTGTTAACAAACCCATTAAGTTTGTAAGTAGTGGTGAAAAAATGGATACGTTGGATGTGTTTTATCCCGACAGGATGGCCCAGCGGATTTTAGGAATGGGTGATATAACTACCCTTGTTGAAAAAGCACAAGCCCAATTTGATGAAGAAGAATCCAAAAAACTGGAAAAAAAGATTCGAAAGAATCAATTCGATTTTGAGGATTTTAAACAACAGCTTGAACAGATCAAAAAAATGGGAAACATCAAAGATTTAATGGGTATGATTCCTGGAATGGGTAAAGCAATAAAAGATGTTGATATCAGTGATGATTCGTTTAAGGGAATTGAAGCAATGATTAATTCAATGACCAAGCAGGAAAGAAGTAATCCGGATTTAATCGATATGAGCCGTAAAAAAAGGATTGCCACAGGATCTGGAAAGGGTATTGACGAGGTAAATGCTTTTTTGAAACAGTTTGAACAAATGAAACAGATGATGAAAACGATGAATAAAATGCCAATGGGCCGAATGATGCCGGGAATGAAAAGATAGTGGGAGCCCATTAGCCTGAGCCCTTAGCCTGGAGAAACTATGTATAAGGTTACGTTCAAAGACAAGCAACTATCAATTTTTGCCCGATTTTAGTCAGGGATTTGGTGAGCAAAGACGAACAAACTTGCTTTTTTGACACTATTTTTCCCCTTTTTGATTCAAAAATTAATTTATTGGTTTACAATTATTAATTTTGATCAATACTTTTCGATTGTTATTTTTGCAATCCTTAAAGAGAAACCCTATTAATTAACGCATTTAAATTTCTATTTAAAATGCCAGTAAAAATCAGACTGCAACGTCATGGGTCTAAGAAAAGACCTTTCTATTTCATCGTAGTGGCCGACGCACGGTCTCCGCGCGATGGTAAATTCATTCAAAAGTTAGGTACGTACAACCCGCTTACTGTTCCGGCCAGTGTTCAATTGGATCGCCAGAAAGCATTGGATTGGCTTCATAAAGGAGCACAGCCAACAGATACTGTTCGTCGTATTCTTTCCTTTAAAGGTGTATTGTACCTGAAACATTTGTTACGTGGAGTAAAACTTGGGTTATTTGATGAAGCTGCCGCAATGGAAAAATTCCAGACATGGCATGGCGAACATGAAATCCAGGTACGTAAACGTCAGGAAACGGATGCAAAAGACAGACGTGTTCGTAGAAGCGGGCCACCTGTGCGTAGAACAAGAGATGAATCTTAATTTATTATAGATTTTGATCTTATTGAAATCCCGGCGTTTGCTGGGATTTTTTTATTTTAGAATTTATCGTTTAAAGTTTCTCGGTGTATAGTCTTGAGTAAATAAAATCATAATGAATAATGAAACCCTCTTTTTTAATCTAACCGCCTGAGGTTTTTAGACCGACTTGCAAAAAAGAACCATAAACCACAAACTATAAACCACCAACTTCTTCTCCTAACTTTGCTTATGACCAATTATTGCTGCATCGGAAAACTAGTGGCTACTTTCGGCGTAAAGGGTGAATTCGTGCTTAAGCATAGCCTCGGTAAAAAAACATCGTTGAAAGGACTGGAAGCTGTATTTATTGAATTGAATAAAGATGAGTTGATACCTTATTTCATTACAGAAGTAAAAATTAAAAGTATAGATGAGGTTTTTTTGAAACTTGAGGGAATTGATATGAAAGAAACAGCACAAAAATTATTGCAAAAGCAGGTATGGCTAACCGAAGAGGAATTTCATAAATACATGTCGAAATCCTCTCCTATTTCATTATTGGGTTTTCATATTATTGATGATGGAAGAGATTTAGGTGAAATATTGGAAATAATTGAGCAGCCTCACCAGGTATTATGCCGTATCGATTGGAAAGGAAAAGAAGCACTCATTCCATTGAATGAAAAATTTCTGCTTAAAACGGATAAAAAGAAAAAGCAGGTTTTTGTTGAGTTGCCTGAAGGGTTAATGGAAATATTTGAGTAATACTTATTGAGTTGTTAATAGAACATTTAATGAAGAATCAGGAAGTAAAAAACGAGAACTAAAAAACAAGAACCAATATTCAAATAAGTAATACAAAAAATTAAATATTCAATGTGTTCCTCTTATTTATGAATCCTTTCGAGTCTTTATATTGGCCCCTGGCTTCATGTTTCTTCAGATCTTTGATCTTTTTTTGGCTCTTAATTATTTGCCTCTTGCTTTTTGCTTCTTTTTCTTGCTTCATCGTATCTTAATAAACACAGATGTCAACATACCAACAACGCATTATTGCTCATTTCGACCTCGACTCATTTTTTGTTTCGGTAGAAGTGTTAAATGATTCTTCTTTAAAAGGAAAGCCAGTTGTGGTGGGCGGGCGCGAACGGGGGGTGGTGGCGGCCTGCAGTTACGAAGCACGAAAGTTTGGAATTCATTCGGCCATGCCAATGAAAACGGTATTGCGACTATGCCCCCAAGTTATTGTAGTAGGAGGCAGCAGGGGAGAGTACAGTAAATATTCCCGATGGGTTACAGAAATAATTGCAGCAAAAGCTCCGTTGTTTGAAAAAGCCTCTATTGATGAATTCTACTTGGATCTAACAGGAATGAACACTTTTTTTAATCCTTATCAATGGACGATTGATCTGCGTCAGGAAATAATTGATAAAACCGGGTTGCCTATTTCGTTTGCAATTGCATCAAATAAAATGGTTTCAAAAATTGCTACCAATGAAGCTAAACCCAATGGTTATTTGCAAATTCCTCCGGGCAGGGAAAAAGAATACCTGGCTCCTTTAAAAGTAAATAAGATACCGGGTGTGGGAGAGCATTTGTACCAGGCTCTCCAGGAATTAAGTATTAATACGATCGGAGAATTAAGTAATCAAGCTATCGATTTTCTGGAAAATCGTTTTGGAAAATTCGGCTGCGATCTTTGGAATAAAGCAAACGGTATCCATAATAGCCCGGTAGTGGCTTACCATGAGGCGAAATCGGTTTCAACTGAAAATACATTTGATGAAAATATAAAAGATACGGGACGATTATTAGATGAACTGGTTCGTATGACAGAAAAAGTTGCGTATGAAGTCAGGCAGGA
>JBJXDV010000366.1:0-5116 GCA_046153465.1 Chitinophagaceae bacterium | reverse complement strand
ATTTTTGGCCATTGCATAATTTAGTAATGAAAAGTTTGGAAGGTGAAGGCATACATTTTAAAAAAGTATTTATCGACCGCACCTTTCCAAAAGAAAATGCTCCCACACGAAAGCCAGGTACAGGCATGCTTACTGAATACCTGGATAATCCCAATTATGATATTGCCAACTCTTTTGTAATTGGAGATCGTATTACCGATATACAATTGGCAAAAAACCTCGGTTGTAAAGGTATTTGGTTGAATATAGATCCCACCTTAGGTGGTGGCGAAATAAAAGATAAAGCTGAAGAACTTCGTGCATCAACTATTGTATTGGAAACAACTCATTGGAGCGATATCTATTCTTTTTTAAAATTAGGATTACGTTCAATTGTACACGATAGAAACACCAACGAAACGAATATACATATTGAGTTAAACCTGGATGGTACTGGCAAAACTACGATTCAAACCGGGCTGGGTTTTTTCGATCATATGCTCGATCAAATTGCCCGTCACGGTAAAATGGATTTGACGGTTATTGCTAAGGGTGATCTGCATATCGACGAACACCATACTATTGAAGATACCGGAATTGCATTAGGCGAAGCATTTGGTAAAGCATTAGCCGATAAGCGCGGAATGGAACGTTATGGATTTGCCTTGCCAATGGATGAAGCCGATGCAAAAGTACTGGTGGATTTTGGCGGGAGAAACTGGATAGTATGGAACGCCGAATTTAAACGCGAAAAAATAGGGGAGATGCCCACCGAATTATTTTTTCATTTCTTTAAATCTTTTAGTGATGCCGCAAAATGTAATTTGAATATCGAATGTCATGGCGATAATGAACATCATAAAATAGAAGCCATCTTCAAAGCGTTTGCAAAGTCGATTCGGATGGCAGTGAAGCGAGATCCATTGAGTAATTACCTGCCTTCTACCAAAGGAATTTTATGAGTTTTAAAATGAAGAACGTAAAGTATAAAGCAAGTCGTTAAACCATTTAAGGTGGGGAATAAGGGTACAGAGTGCCGACTAACGTCGCTTTTTTTTATTCTTTACGTTTTATTGATTACATGGATTTACTTTTCTTTTTTTTGGTGGTAAAATTTTTATCGATACGATTATTTATTATCGCTCTATTTTAATTAACTCCGTTATGATAGATATCTGCTGGTGTATTCGTGTTATTGAGAATTATTCCGTTGGCTGAATTGGTATGTCCCTTGTTGATTAAAAAGTTGCCGGGATAAAGAACGCTTTCAATTCTTACCACAGACATCTCGTTTTTTTTCGGTTGCTCATAAATATAAAATTTGTAGTAATCGTTATCACGCGGCTAGGATCTATTTTCAATACTTAAACGATATTCTAAAGTACCCAGCAAGCTGCCTTCGGGTGTTGTAGTCCAGCGTTTGTTTTTATTTTTTGCCAGGGTAAAACTGTACATAGTTTTCCCATTCTTTTCCCCTTCCTTGTTGACGATGAATTCGCATTCTTTTTCATCGGCTACGGTTTTCAAACTAAAATCTCTCGGAATCCAGGTTCTATCAATTGAATTCCCTGAAACTTGCAGGTATTTCCAATTGGCCGCATCGTGATCAATGGTCATCACCCATTTTTGCGGCCAGATTTCTCCATACATCGGCGGGTCAGTACTGTTTTTCTTACATGAAATGCATACTAATACATAGAGAATAATACTCCAGTTAGCAAGATTTTTTACCTTTTGCATAGAACGATTCGATTAGAATGAATAGATAATGGTTGATAGCTAGATATTTTATCTGTTCACGAAACTATTTACTGAAAGGATACAGTAAAAAGGCGCTTAGGAAACGGCAGGGCTGATTTATTTAATGGTAGGCAGAGAGTCTTTCATTCTACTAGCAAGAGATTATTTTTTTATAAAATGACTGCCCGAAATTATCCCTGATGGCTCAGAGGGATTATGTCGCAGAATAAATGATTTGAAGATACTAGCTAGCAATTAAAATAAAAACATAAATGACATCATTATTACCGGAGCACATCCGAAAATGCCGGCTCCTTGTCAAAAACAGATTTCGCATAAGGGCATAAAGGAATAATTTTTAATGAATGGGTACGTGCATAAGTAACAGCCGTACTAACCAATTGAAGACCCACTCCCTTTCCACTAAGTGATTCATCTACTTCTGTATGTTCAATATTCATTTTATCGGCAGAAGGTTTGGTATATACCAGTTCTGCAAGAATTGCCCCTTCTTTACCTACATAAAATATTCCCTTTCCTCCAATCAACTTATGTTGAACAACCATCGCCTGACAATTATAATTTAAAGAATATTTTTTTCCGGTATAGAAAATAACAGATACCCCATTCCAATCCAAAAATACAAAGAGACGTTATTATTCCCATTAATGTTTCGGGTGTGTGTACCAGCTTAAGTAATCCGTTGGAGATCGCACCGATATATTCATTAAACCACCGCGAGCCAACAATTTCAAAAAATAAATAAATGAATATAGAATTCATTCCTACAATGGTAAAAAATTCGAGATGGGTTCGATGCTTTTTGATATCGATCCACCAATAAAAAAGAGCAAGTGCTCCAAGGCACCAGCCTAAAGATGCCAGCGTGAATGAACTGGTAGCAATTCGTTTTATGATGGGGGTTATGCCGCCTATATCTAATCCGTATCCAAGTGCCAGGCATACAGCGCCCGCTACCAGTAATGGTTTTATTTTTTCTTTCCCACTAATAAAAAGTTTACCGGCTAATGCCCCGGCGATGGTATGCACCGCTGTAGGTATACAATTGATGGCTACCCAACCTCCGCTATTTATTTTATTCATCAATAAAAGATCGGCATAGTTGCCGAAATTTTTTTGATCCGTAAAGGGTTGATCAAAGCCGGCAACATTTGTAAAACGGTAAAGAACTTCAGTAAGGATTAAAATTCCAATACACACTATTATTTGCGTGGAAATTTTCCATTTAAAAATTAAAAATGCAATGAGTGTGGTGAATGATAATTGAGTAAGTACATCCCATAATTCAAACGATAATCCGTTTGGACGAACAGCATAATCTAATACTCCCCAAAAGAATAACCAGCCACAACGCTTTAGTATTTTTTTGAAAGATTGTATCCACGGAATACCCTGTTGTTCCTGTTTATTCAACGACATGGCCATAGCGGCGCCAGCCATAAACATGAAAGCGGGTTGAACAAGATCCCAAAAACGTAAGCCATTCCAGGGGTGATGAAAAAATTGTTGTATGAATCCATGGAGAAAATTTCCTTCAGTGGCTACTGATAAATGTTCGTATAAGCCAGAAGCTTCCAAGGCAAGTAATACCATGATGAGTCCCCGCATAAAATCGAGTGACAGTAATCGCTGAGACACCGAATTGTTGCTTACAACTTTCATACAGCAGTTAGTTTAGGTAAGGCAATATACCAATAACTGTTGTAGTAGCCATTGGAACTATTAGAAATAAGTCATGGGGTCGTCAACGATTCGAAGATTTTCATGAAAGCCATCTAATTGTTTCATATCGGTTTCCTCGATCGCAAAATCGAATAGGTCAAAATTTTCACGCAATCGATCGATGTTCGAAGATTTTGGAATCGTGGAAACTCCATGTTGAATATTCCACCGTAAAATAATTTGCGCCGGGGTCTTTATATATTTTGCTGCTATTTTCAATAAACGTGAGTCGTTAAATTTTTTTCCCCACAATAAAGGAGTGTACGATTGCAATTGAATTTTTTTTTGATCGCAATGCGTTAATAAATCGTCTAAGTATAAATAAGGGCTGAATTCAACCTGGTTCAATGCAGGAACTATGGTTGAATAGGCCTCAAGTTCGTTTAAAAACGGGATAAGGTAATTAGCTACACCAATAGCACGTACTTTTTTTTCGATATAAAGTTTTTCTAAAGCTTTCCAGGTTTCTTTTCGTTTTCCTTTGATTGGCCAATGCGCCAGGTATAAATCAATGTAATCGATATTCAATGTCGATAAACTTATATCAAAAGCTCGAAGGGTTTCGTCAAATCCCTGATCAGTATTGGCAACTTTTGTGGTAACAAAAATTTCTTTGCGATTAACTCCACTTGAACGAATGGCGTTCCCTACTTCTTTTTCATTTCGATACATGGCTGCAGTATCAATTAACCGATAACCAATTTCCAATGCATTACTTACGGCCGCTTCTGCCACATCATTATACATATCGTATACTCCCAAACCCAATAAAGGCATTTTGATACCATTGTTTAGAAGAGTGTGGGATTGAGAATTGATCATAACTGATTATTGGTAATAGTACATGAGATTCAAAAAAAGGTGAAAAAAATTCAAAAAAATTCAACTCAAAAACAATAATAAAAATCGATTATCGTAAATGAACTACAAACTACAAACTACAAACTACAAACTACAAACCTTCTCACCATTTTTCCAATCCAAGTAATTTTTTTCCTAAATCAGATAATTCAGCCGTGCTGTATTTGGTTTGTTCCCAATTTCGCGGGTCTCCCGGAAATGCATATCCTTCCGGTGCAATTCGATCTTTCCATGAGTTAATGCGCCATTGCTTTAATGCTTCATTATCCTCTTCAGCAGGCATCATTGAAAGGTATTGAGCTATACGAACTTTATTTTTACTGAGGTTTGGGCGAATACCATGTGGTTCGAGGCTATTGAAGATTAATAAGTCGCCTGCTTCCAATTTTACTTTATCAAAACTGAACCCTGTGGTATCTGGTTTAAAACGATCTCGGTTCTCCGGTTGCGTTAGTTTCCAGGCATCGTATGTTCTGTATAATTCGGGCAAACATTGAAACCCGCCCATGTTCTCATCCGTTTGATCGGCCAATGCCAGTACTCCTTGTACATTTACCGGCTTTGTTTCAGGATCATAGTCCCAATGAATAAAGCCCTTATATTCGAAGCCGGGCCGTATGGGAAAATTCAAATTCGCCCGGTCAATGGTTACCCATAATTTTTCTGTTCCCCAAATATCTACAAATGCATCATAAACTTTTTGCATCTGGCGATTGTTCCAAAGATGCTGATTATTGTAAACTTCCACCATACCGGTGTTGGTTAGTTCTTTCATTTTCATTTCTGCTCTGGG
>JBJXDV010000365.1:0-10404 GCA_046153465.1 Chitinophagaceae bacterium | reverse complement strand
GGTACTTGGAATTTCCCCCTGGACTGCTTTATGCTGTGTTGGAATTTTTCTATTAGTATTATACATTACACGATTTGTTTCTTTAAGCTCGATATTGGCAAGTGTTGCCTTCCCGGTATTTATTTTAGTAATATTTAATGTAGAGAATCAGGCCTATCGTGTTTTTGCCATCGCTGTTGCTTTGCTGGTTATCTTAACCCACCAAAAAAATATAAGCCGGCTCCTCCGGGGTAGCGAAAGCAAAGTACCGATTCTTAAATATCGGGATCGCAAACGCGACCGGCGCAGGACTGGCAGATAATTCAATCCTTTCTTAGTTAAACTTTCACTAATTGGCTGACCACCTTTATAGGTATTTTGCCCGTCTTTGTTATTGGAATAATGATTGTTTTATTTTTGAAAAAATTACCTGAATGAAAAAGATTATTATAACCATAAGTCTATTCGTAGTGTTGAGCGCTTGCTCCCGAAATGCGATTACCGGCCGTAAACAGTTGCAATTTTTTAATGAATCGGATATTCAGTCGATGGCATTGCAGGAATACCAGCAATTTCTCACAAAAAATAAAGTGGTGAGTACATCCGTTAATAAGGACGCTGAAATGGTTCAAAGAGTGGGCGGGCGTATTTCAACGGCTATTACAAAATTTTACACTGATAAAGGATTGGCGGGTGAGCTAGAAGGTTATAAGTGGGAGTACAACCTTATTGATTCAAAAGATGTAAACGCATGGTGTATGCCGGGCGGAAAGATAGTAGTATACACCGGTTTATTACCAATATCTCAAAACGAAGCTGCGCTTGCTGTTGTTATCGGCCATGAGGTTGCACATGCTTTAGCCAAACATGGAAATGAACGTATGAGCCAGGCAACTGCGCAACAATTGGGAGGAGTTGCCGTATCCGTTGCGGTTGCAAATAAGACCCCTGAAGCACAAAATCTTTTTAATACTGCGTTTGGCCTCGGTAGTAATCTTTTAGGAATTCTTCCATTTTCACGCAAGCATGAACTGGAAGCAGATAAATTAGGATTGATTTATGCCGCGTTAGCCGGTTACAATCCCCAGGAAGCTATTCCCTTATGGGAAAGAATGGCTACAGCAGGCAATGGGCAAAAGCCCCCTGAATTTTTAAGCACCCATCCTTCAGAAGAAACCCGGATAGAAAAACTAAAAGCTATGATGCCGGAGGCGCTCAAATATTATAAGCCGATGAATCAATCAAGGAAGTAAAACCATCTTATTTGTCTTTGCTCAATATTTTAACCATTTTAGCCTTTAAAGGAGTTGAAATGGTTTTTTTTTGATGATATATTACATTGGCTGCTCCGCTTTTTGTACATTTGTTCTCCCTTTCAGATTTAACCCTAAGCTTTAACCTAAAATCTCTCGCATGTCTCAAACCATTTTAGAAAAACTTGAGCTCGGTGATGAGAAAAACATTCTTGTTCAAGGGCTGCCATCGTCAATTGAAAAGCAATTTATTAAGTTATCGTTTTCAAAAAACGTGACTCCATTGCTTAAGATTCGTAAGATTGATTTTGCACTGGTGTTCGCTGTTAGTGAAAATCAACTCAATGGAATTATGCGGGAAGTACTTCCGGCTATGCACAAAAATGCAAAGTTTTGGATTGCTTATCCAAAAACTTCTTCCAAAATTGTTACCGACCTTAAGAAAAGTTGTAACTGGCAATGCATGTGTAATGCTGGTTTTGAAGGCGCAGAAGAGGTAACACTGGATCATGTATGGACGGCCATGCGATTCTGCAAAAAAGAGGAAGCTAAGTTACCAAATGCCGTTGCCCGTAAAAGGGAAACTGCCTTGGTTTAATTGTTTTGTCAACCTAATTTGTATCCGGGTTTGTTGCATCTTGCAGCAAACCTTTTTTTATTATGGCATTCATTAATATTGAAATAAAAGCAAGAACAAAAAATGCTAAATATATCCGGCAATATTTACTGGATAACAAGGCTGATTTTTTGGGAATGGATGAGCAAACAGATACTTACTTTAATGTTCCGAATGGCCGTTTAAAATTAAGAGAAGGGAATATTGAAAACAACCTGATATTTTATAGCCGCAACAACCAGAAGGGGCCAAAGCAATCTGATTTTAACCTGTTGCCAGTTTCGCAACCTCTAGTCTTAAAAGAAATACTTACCATCGCACTTGGGAAAAAAGTAGTTGTGTAAAAAAGCAGGGAAATGTATTATATTGACAATGTAAAATTTCATATCGACTGCATTGAAGGGTTAGGTGAGTTTGTTGAAATTGAAGCAGGCAACAAAATAAAAAATTTATCTGTTGATGATTTAACCGCACAATGCGATTATTATATGATTGCCTTTGGGATACTTACAGAGGATCTTATTGATATTTCGTATAGCGATATGCAGTTGAAAAAAACGTTTCGCGATGAGCTGCAATCAGGCACGCGGTAAGGTTGAAAAATCTTTAGCCGGGTATAATAGATTTATAGACTGTTTTAAAGTTCATAACTTTCAGGTAAGAAATCAAAAAGGATACATTACAATTCCTCTTCGATTGCCGATTTTATTTTTTTCTTCTTTTAAATAATTGTGCACTTTTATTAAATGATCTATTTCGTATTCTGAGTGTGGCAACTCGAAGTCAATCTGGTTTTGTAAAATCAATTTTCTTATTTTTCTTATTTTTAAATACTCAATAATTGTTTCTGTCAATTCTTTGTAGTGTTCATCTTCATTTCTTTGATAGATTTCAGAATTTATTTCCCCGTTTTTTAATATATGTCCAAGGAATTTTTCATATTCTAAATCAAAAATTTTTGGATTGATTCCTTCTGATCTGGATTCACTAAGCCACCCAGCGCTTTCGGTATACGGAAAATTGGTTAGGCTGATAACTAAACTTACAATATCATTGTCTTGTGACTGTGTGTAACGAATAATAGTTGGTTGAAGCCCGCTATAAAATTTATCTTTATAATCGTTTATCAGAAATAGAATCTTTTTATTTTCAAATAGGTCATCATCTATGTTTTGTTCGAAAATGTAATCCGCTACTTTTTTTTCTGAATCCCAATGCTTAAATCCGTGTTCTAATAGAACCCTTCCTATTGCTTGTTCCTGGAGATCGTCTTGATGTAGCAAGCTGAATGATTCATTGCTCCAATCGGTAATTTCAGGTTCGGGAATAACCTCGGTGTCGAAATATTTATTTTTATCGGTTGCGTTTTTCTTTTCCTCAGACAATACTCGGGATCTGATAAATTTATTAACTAAAGAATGCAATCCTTTTTCATCAATACTTAATATCTGAGAACATTGTCTTATATAATCTTGTTGCTTTGTAAAATCTTCTGCTTTGTTAATTTTGGAAATCGTTTCTGCTATTTTATTAACTACCTCAGATTTTTTTGTTGAATCATTTCCAGCATCTTTTAACTCCGCCTCTAATTGAAATAGAATAAAATCTTTTTTATTGTTTTTAATAAATTGCGTAAAAGCAGCAGCCCCAACTTTATTTACGTAACTATCAGGGTCTTCTTTATCGGGAATTAATACAAGCTTTACATTTAAGCTTTCTTCCAGCGCCATATCTAATCCCCTCATTGCAGCTTTTACACCGGCGCTATCTCCGTCATAAATAATCGTAAGGTTATTGGTATATTTTTTTACGAGTCGAAGTTGGTCAATGGTTAAGGAAGTTCCTCCGGAGGCTACTACATTTTCAATACCCGCCTGGTGCAATGAAATTACATCGGTATAACCCTCTACTAATAAACATTCATCAGTTTTGTCGATCGCCTGTCTTGCAAAATAAGAACCATATAAGATTTTGCTTTTTACATAGAGTTCATTCTCTGGTGTATTAATATACTTAGGGGCTTTATCGTTTTTTCCAATAATACGGGCGCCAAAACCAATTACTTTTCCCGTAATGTTATGAATTGGAAATACAATCCTGCCCCGGTAATTATCAACCAGTGTATCATCCCGCAAAACAACTAACCCTGTTTTTTGCAGAATATCCGGATTGTACTGCGCAGCAATGGCCGCTTTCGCAAACGCATCCCGTTGTTGAAGGCAATAACCTAATTGAAACTTTTTAATAATTTCTTCCCCAAATCCTCTTTCCTTCAAATAGCTAAAAGCAATATCCAGGCCTTCTTCGCTATTAACCAATTGATGAGTGAAATATTTTTGAGCAAATCCGTTTATTATAAATAAGCTTTCGGAAAGTTGTTGTAACTGTTTTACTTCCGGACTGGATTCCGTCTCTTCAATTTCAACATTATACTTATTGGCAAGCCATCTTAGTGCTTCTGTATAGGAATACTTTTCATGCTCCATCAAAAAACTAATGGAATTTCCACTTCGTCCGCAACCAAAGCACTTGTATATTTCCTTAGCAGGAGATACTGTGAAAGAAGGGGTTTTTTCATTATGAAAAGGGCATTGCCCCAAGTAGTTTGCCCCTCTTTTCTTCAATTTTACAAACCCGCCAACAATATCGATGATATCAATCCTACTTTGTATTTGTTGTATGGTTTGCTGGCTTATCACTTTGATCCTTAAATATAAACGATTGTTTTTTTGTATTCAGAGAGGATGTAAAGATAAACTATGGCACAGTTTTTTCAGCATCTAAATAAGTTTCGAATCCATAATCCTAAACGAACATCCTATGAAGACTGCCCTCAACATTATTCTGTGTATCCTGCTAGTATTTCCACTAAGTATTTATTCGCAGCAACAAAAAGGCAATAATTTTCATGCTTCCTTTAGCGCTGATAATACTTCTACCTGCAGTTCATTTTTACGCGTTTATTTTACAGATGAATCTGAAGTTCCGGAAGGAGATTTTATTAGCCGCTGGACCTGGACCTTTGGTGACGGCGGCGTTTCCAATGACTGGCAACCAGCATATCAATATACCCAACCCGGTATTTATTCTGTGAAATTAATAATCGAAACAAATCTTGGAAGAAAAGATACCCTTGAAAAGGAGAATTATATAACCATTACCGGTAATTCGTTTGTGAATTTAGGTAATGATACCGCTATTAATGAAGGGGAGAGTTTGATTTTAGATGCTGGAAATCCAGGGGCCATTTACAATTGGAACGATGGATCAAATACACAAACCTTTACTGTAACAAAAGCTGGTGAGTATTGGGTGCATGTGAAAAAGGGTGATTGTGAAAGCAGGGATCGTATTAATGTTCAACTAATTTCTAAAACTGAACCTCATACAAGTTTTATTGCCGACACAACTTCAGTATGTGGTTCCTTTTTGAGAGTAAAGTTTAAAGACGAATCTCTGCTAAAAGAAGGTGATTTTATTACCCGATGGACCTGGACCTTTGGAGATGGTGGCGTTTCTAATGATTGGCAACCTACTTACGAATATACTAAGCCGGGTTCATATACAGTTCGTTTGGTAATTGAAACGAACCTGGGATTCACATATGCATCTGAGCGGAAAAAATACATCAACATTGCTGGAAAAGCATTTGTCAATCTAGGTAATGATACCACCATATGCGAAGGAACATCGATACAACTAGATGCAGGAAACCCCGGAGCCACCTATAATTGGAATACCGGAGAAAACACGCAAACCATTACAACAACGGAGCCTGGTGAGTATTGGGTACATATTAAGAAAGGCGCTTGTGAAAGTAGCGACAGAATTCAAGTTGGCAGCAAACCTCCCGTATTTCCAAATTTCGGTTTTTCTTTAACAGGGAATTGCTTACCGGTTAGTACATCCTTTACCGATAGTTCATCGTGGTGCGGTGACAATAATATAGTAAGGAGGTTATGGGATTTTGGTGACGGAACTAATTCTTCACAAACCAATCCTCAACATAACTATATGACTGCAGATACTTTTATTGCACGACTAACAATTTGGGACATAAACGGCTTTTCTATAACCCGCAGCAAAAGAGTTGTTGTAAATGCAGCTCAGGCTCCTTTCGTTAACCTTGGAAAAGATACCACTGTATGTGAAGTAGAACCAATGGTGTTGAATGCGGGTAACCCTGGAGCAGCTTATACCTGGAGTACGGGGGAATTCGACCAAACTTGTGTAGTTACCAATTCCGGAAAGGTATGGGTACGCGTTGAACAAAACGGATGTGTTGGGTCAGACACAATAAATGTAACGTTGATACCTACCCTGAATCCGAAATTTGGCTTTGCTTCTCAAACCGCAAATTGTCCTTCTGCTGTTGCGTTCAGAGATAGTTCACTAACCTGTGGAGTAACAATCGATCAATGGCATTGGGATTTTGGCGACGGATCCACATCTACCCAGCAGCACCCACTTCATACGTTCCTGGCAAGCGGCGAATATATTGTTAGAATGACCATCTGGGATAATATTGGTAATAGTGTTACAAAAAGTAAAAGAGTGGTTATTGAATCTAATTCAGCTCTTGTAAATCTTGGAAAGGACACCACTATTTGCTTCGGAGAATTGCTGGTTATTAATGCAGGAAATCCCGGTTCGTCCTATTTATGGAGTACTGGAGAAATTACACAGGAAATAACCGTTCAGGATGATGGCGCGTATTGGGTGCGGGTGTATAATGGCGGCTGTGTAGGATATGATACAATAACTGTAAAAACAGCTTTCCCGATAACACCGGCATTTGATTATACCATTAATGGAAGTTGCCTGCCTGTAGATGTTAAGTTTCAAGATATGAGTACTGTAAGATGTAATCAACGTATTGTTCAATGGAGATGGGATTTTGGCGACGGTACTACTTCATCCGAACAGCATCCGCTTCATACGTATACCCGTTCAGATTCTTTCGCAATCAGGTTAACAGTAACTTCTGGCAATGGATTATCTATATCAAAATCACGAAAAATATTTATTGCAAATGTTGCACCGGTAGTGAATCTTGGAAACGATCTAACGATTTGTAAAGGAGAGTCAGTTCAACTGGATGCAGGTATCAGTAATGCAGGTTATTTGTGGACTCCTGAAAGCAGCCTGGATGATAAAACTATTCAACGTCCAATGGCTACTCCATCGCAAACAACTACCTATTTGGTGGCCGTTACCAAATGTAATACCACTGTAACTGACCAGGTAACTGTATTTGTGAATCCTTTGATTCAGCCTACCATCAATACAAACGGTAAATCATTGGTTAGTTCAAAAGCAAACAGGTACCAATGGTATAGAAATAATGAAGCGATACCAGGCGCAACAAAGAGAAATTTTGATCCTGTGCAATCGGGTTATTATACTGTAAGTACAATGAATACAACAGGGTGCCCTGCAATTTCCAATAGCTACCCGTATTTAGCGAATAATGGTAATAAGACCTGGACTAATGGAATTAAAGTCAGATGCTCACCCAATCCAAGTCCTGGAATCCTATACCTGCAGTTGTCTCAATTGCCAATAAAGCCAATTGCTGTTAAGGTAATTGACCGGTATGGGCAGCCATTGTTTACCACAACTATTAGTAACTATACGAATCGATTAAACCTAAGTATGCTCGCAAAAGGTCATTATTCGATCGAACTTATGGTGGAAAATGAAAAAATTTCAATACCTGTTTTAATTCAATAATCATTGAATAACTGTTTTACCAAAACCATCTCCCCGGGAGATGGTTTTTTTAGTTTATAAAACATCTATATGTTTTCACAAAGCAAACAAAACCCTTATTCTTAGAATTACCTGCATAACTTTAAAAATAAACTCGGCAATATTTCAATATTCTTTCTTAAATTAGAATTGATTATTCGCTCCCCTGAGCACAGAAGTTCTTTATTTTGTCACATTTAAAATTTACTCCCATGGTAATTACTGAAGTCTCACAGCTTTCAAAAGAATGCAATGCCTGGAGGGAAACATTGCGTTCTTACCGGAATGAGTTTGGTAGATTTAAACAGGAACTCCTAAAAATTGCCGGTCGCCAAACACTTAAAGAAGATCTTTTGCAACTAGAACATCTCGACAATCAACTTCACATTCAGTTAATCAACATCCACGACCTCAAGCAAAGCATCAAACTCCACGATCGAAAAATTCAACTTGAGCTTCAACAAAATAAAGGAAAAATAAGTGATGAATCCATTGTGGATCATGAGAATATTCTTGCCGGGTATCAATCGCTGGAACAACAATTACGAGCTATTAAAGAAGAATTTGAATATTTCTCATCGCGGGAATAAATGATGTAATGTGCGCAAATTTATTTTATTGTTACTACTGCTTCATTTGTTTGGAGTAAGGACGTAACGGTGATCATTGATTGCTGTAATTTTTTTTTGATAAGTCGTGTTTAAAACAAACAACTATTATTCACCTTATAACTTTTCTGTTATGGCTGAATTTGATACTTCACACGTAAAAAACATTGTGTTGTTGGGGCATGCCGGCAGTGGTAAAACTACCTTAGCTGAATCGATGTTATTTGAAGCAGGAATAATTAATAGGAGAGGAACTATCGCAGAACGAAATACCGTGAGCGATTATCATGAATTGGAACAAGTCAGGGGCAATTCCATTTTTTCGAAATTAGTACACAGCAAATGGAGAGGATATAAGATTAATATTATTGATACACCCGGCTACGATGATTTTGCCGGCGAAGTGATCGCCGCTTTAAGAGTAGCTGATACAGGTATTATGTTGTTAAATGCAAGTGCAGGGGTGGAGGTAGGTACTGATGTTATTTGGGAATACACCGAGCAATTTAAAACGCCCATGATTTTTGCAATAAATAAATTGGATGAAGAAGATGCTGATTTTGATAAAACGGTATCGGAAGCAAAAATTCATTTTGGCAATAATGTTGTAGTCGTTCAATATCCCCTTCAGCAGGGGCCTGGTTTCCATGAAATCGTTGATGTTTTAAGAATGACACTTTATAAATTTAAAGACGTTGGCGGGAAACCAGAAAAACTGCCCATACCTGAAGAACAAAAAGAAAAAGCAGAAAAACTACACAAAGAACTTATAGAATCTATTGCAAGCAATGATGAGACGTTAATGGAAAAATATTTTGAAAAGGGAGAACTTGATGAAGATGAATTAAAAGAAGGATTAAAAAAGGCAATGATCAATCATGATCTATTTCCGCTTTTTTGTTTATCAGCCTATCGGAATATGGGAAGTGGACGGTTAATGGGTTTTATAGATAATGTTTGCCCAAGTGCCAGTGAAATGCCACCGCAACAAACTAAAAAAGGATCAACGCTCGAATGCAGCGCAAGTGGTCCGGCCTGTCTTTTTATTTATAAAACTGTTTCCGAACCACATGTGGGTGAACTTTCTTTTTTTAAAGTTTATTCCGGTGTAATCAAAAGCGGGATGGATCTGGTGAATGAAACCACCGGCGCTTCCGAAAAATTAAATCAGTTATTTGTGGTTGAAGGAAATAAACGGACAAATATAAACGAATTGGTTGCTGGTGATATTGGCGCAACACTCAAATTAAAAAATACCCATGTAAATAATACATTGCACGAAAAAGGAAAGAATTTTGAATTAAAGCCGATTCAATTTCCCCCGCCTAAAATGACTGTTGCTATTGAAACAATTAAAAAAGGAGAAGAAGAAAAACTTTCGATTGCCCTGCACCATCTGAAAGAAGAAGATGCGGCCGTGATTGTTGAGTATTCGAGCGAACTTAAACAAATGTTGATCCATTGCCAGGGTGATATGCACCTCAACGTTATTAAATGGAAAATTGAGAACAATCACAAAGTTGAAATAAAAATTTCTAAGCCAAAAATACCTTACCGGGAAACGATTCGAAAAATGGCCGAATCAAGTTACCGGCATAAAAAACAATCGGGCGGATCGGGCCAGTTTGGTGAAGTCTTTATGCGTATTGAACCTTGGTATGAAGGTATGCCAGAGCCAACGGGGTTAAACATACGAGGAAAAGAAGTGATCGATCTTGACTGGGGTGGTAAACTTGTTTATTATAATTGCATTGTAGGTGGCGCAATCGATACCCGTTTTTTACCTTCTATTTTTAAAGGTGTTATGGAAAAAATGCACAACGGCCCGCTAACCGGCTCCTACGTACGCGACATTCGTGTATGTGTTTACGATGGTAAAATGCACCCGGTAGACAGCAATGATATTTCTTTTAAAATAGCGGGCTTGCAGGCATTCAGGAAAGCATTTGAACAGGCAGATCCACAACTGTTAGAACCTATTTACCAGGTAGAAGTAATGTGCCCGGAGGATTTAACAGGTCCGGTAATTGGCGACTTGCAGTCGAGACGCTCGATCGTAGAAGGAATGGATAGAGAAGGACACTTTACAAAAATAATGGCACGCGTTCCACTTGCTGAATTAAATGATTATTCATCCTCGCTTCGATCAATTACGCAGGGGCGTGCAAAATTCAGAATGTCGTTTCAGGAATATGCA
>JBJXDV010000364.1:0-11685 GCA_046153465.1 Chitinophagaceae bacterium | reverse complement strand
TTATCATTTCGAGGCAATGAATTTGTATGAATGGAATAAAAAATATGATCTGGTAATTACAACCTGGTTTACAGCAGGTAATTTCTATCCGTCAAATTTTTCTTTTGAAAAATATGCTGCCTCAGTTGAAAGACTTGATCTTTCCTCAAATGAAAAATTTGAAACGATTTTTTCGAGCGCCTATAATTTATTAAATGATGATGGAGAACTAGTGATTGGAGCATGTTATATTGATAACGATGCCACCAGGCAAAAGCAGGAACATTCTTATAAAAAAATGGGAATGACGATCATTACGGATCCCAAAGATTCTTTTACTGCTACTAAAGAAGGATTTTGGTCGCAGCGGTTTACCAAAGAAAAACTTTACACCTATTTACATTTTGTAGATTCTGAAAAAATTAGTTTTACTCCTCTCGATACCTATGATTATGCGATGCAGGTAAGAATAAAAAAATGATATTATCATTGCATTGTTTCTTCTTTTTTATCCCATTATATTGAAGTATAGTAGGTGCCGGTTTACATTTACTTAAGTAAGCTCGCCATTATACAATCAAATAAACTACCTTGTTCAAAGAATAAAAGTATGTACAACCAATTTGATATACTAATTGATAGTTACCTCGATGGAAATGTTGGTATAGACGCTGGGTTTTTAAGTGAATCGCTGTCAAAAGGACTTCAGGAAAATATTAAGCAGTTACAAAAGGATCAATTGATGTCGGCTGCCGGTATTGGTAATGAAGAAGTAAAAGATGCTTCTCAGAAAACGCGTGGAGATAAAATTTATTGGATGGACAAGCAGAGCGATAATATTTTTGAAAAAGAATTTTTAAAGCTGGTAGAAGATTTTATTGAACACTTAAATCAAACCTGTTATACAGGAATTAATGCCTATGAATTTCACTACGCTATTTACGAAGAAGGTAGTTTTTATAATAGGCATCGAGATCAATTTAAAAATAATAATAACCGAAAATATTCTCTTATCAATTATTTAAATGAAGATTGGCTGGAGGAAGATGGGGGACAATTAAAAGTTTATCAGGAGAAAGGAACCCAATGTTTTTTGCCACATGCACAAACGGCTATTTTTTTTAAGAGTGATGAATTGGAGCATGAAGTAACAAAAGCAAATCGGGAACGGATGAGTATTTCCGGGTGGCTAAAGAGTGTCTGATTTTTAACAACAACCGTCCAAGATAATTATAGCCTAATTCTTTTTTTTGTAAATGGAATTTTTGCGATTATCGTTTCACCTTTTCCTTTTTCATTGGCGATACTTTGAATGGTCCATAGATCGAGTAAGTTATCTCCATCAATAACACTGCTACTATAATCTCCCCACGATTCGCCATCTGTGTAGCCTTTTCCTTCACCCAAACTAATAATTTTTCTTATTGTACCGGGTTTGTCGGTACCCAATCGATAGGCGAAACGAGGGCTTATATATTGCTGGCTATTTACTTCCTGGAAACCGATCAGTACATCATTCTTTTTGTTTACCGCAAGTGTGGTTTGTATATAATTTGTGGTGTCACTCCTAATGATTCCCGTTTGGATAATTTTTCCATCTTTAATACTGATTTGGTGCCATTGAACAGCCGAATGCCCTTCGCAATTTACTGCCTGAGAAAACCAAATGTAACCGTTTTGTACCACCAGGTTTTTAGGATTTCGATCACCGCTGGACACTTTTTGTTCGGTACCTTTTTGCGCAGAAGGCAGTGGATAATTTATATAGGTTAGATTATGACGCTTTTTGGAGACTATTTTACAATAGGGGTTCCCGTTAGCGTCCTCGCTTATTTTACGAATAATAAATTGATCGTCATCTATATCAAAGAAGTAGAGATCGTCAATGGCATCCTGAGTAAAAACAGGATGGCCAAGACTTCCGTTGAAGTGATAAATAGTTGCAGGCTTCCCCGATTTGGCCTCTGCCACCCGAAGTATAAATGTATTTTCCGTTCCTCCGGGAAATGAATAACCAATCCATTTTTGGCTATAACCAATTCCTCCACCATCTACGCCATTGGTTGCCGGTACCGGGTACGTATTCCATGCACCAGTTGGATTATTCGTTTCTGAGATAGAAATATTAACGGGTTTTATTTTTGGTGTATCGTAGTACCACCAGAGATCAAATACAAATATGTTGTTGTGAATATCAAAATAAAGTTTTGGGTCAATGCCATTGTTAAAACATTTTTGCGATACGCCTGATACATACGCTCCTGTTTTTGTATAGATAATTATTCCGCTATTGCTGCCATGAAGAATAAAGCCACCACCGACCGCAATTTGTGGATCTACCTGCCGATTGCCATCCATCGAACCATTGAAAACCTGGTAACCATTTATAATTTGTGGATTTCCTTCCTGCCTGCGTTCTTTACATTCATTGTTATTATTAAAACTTGATTTGTGAATAGGAGTAATAATTTCAGTTCGTGAAGGATGAATGGTATCAGAGAAATTTTGTGATGATGCTTCGTTGACAACACAAAATAGCAAGGCGAGAATAACTATTTTTTTCATGTCTAAATATAGCAACTAAAAAAGTTTTTCTGTCGACAAAGCAAAATGAGATTAGATTTTTTCTAATTAATGACGCTTATTTAAAGTATTGTTTTATTGCGTTCGGGTAATCGGCCAATGCAATAATTGGTTCTTCCAGCTCGGGGTGCCATAATTTTTCCCATTCAAAACTGTAGTAACCTTTGTATCCTCCATTTGTTAGGGCCTTTATTGCTTCCTTAAGAGGCACTTCTCCTTTTCCTAGTAAAGTATATTGTAATTTTCCATCAATAAATTTCGCGTCTTTTATATGTGTATGATAAATATATTTCTTCAGCTTTTTATATGCTTCTGCGGGTGGTTCTTTCGTTGCAGTCCACATATTGCTGATATCCCAAACTAACCCAATTGAATTATTGTCTGCAGCTTGCATTATTGCTTCGATATCTGCTATTTTCACCAAATCGCCATGGGTTTCCATGAGTATGCGTACATTACTGCCTTTTGCATGTTCAGATAATTCTAACAAACCTTCCGTTATAAGATTTATCGTTTGTTTTTTGTCCTGGTCCTTTGGAAAGTTGTTAGGGAAAACCCTGATGTTGGGACATATAATTTCATGGGCCAAATCGATAAAACGTTTTCCTTCTTCAATATTTTTTCTTCTTTCGTCCGAAGCTGGAAAATGTAAGGTTGCAGAAGATCCAAGGTCAACAAATTTCAACTTATTTTGCTGCATCATTTTTGCGGTGGCAGTAATATTTTTTTTACTATTAAATTCGTTACACTTAGTTAGGTCTAGCTCACGAAGTATTCCTCTCAGCTCTATACCAGTATAATTATTATTAGCAGCAAAATCTACGATTTGCCGGAAGTTCCAATCCGGGCAACCCAGTGTTGAAAAAGATAAGTTAGGCGAATGTTTAATTGTGTTAAATGAACTTCCGGCAAATGCGCTGCTTATCAATAAAGCAGAGGACTGCAAAAATTTGCGCCTGGAATTTTGTAGCATGTTATTTATTTATCTGTTTATTTAGTGATCTCTTTTTAGAATACTACTGAAAATAATAAAAAATATTGATAGATTCTTCGATGATTGTACTGGTCGGGAAGGGATGTTTAAATTATATATGTATTTTATTTTCTTAAATGACTTATTGAGTTAATAAATGTAGCATTCTGGTAGGTTTTAAGGAGATTATTTCTTGAAAAGTACTTATAGAAACCTTACAGGGGAGTCCAACTTGGACGAGTTGCGAACTTGAGGGAGTTCGCTACCGAGCGTTGAGTATCTATTTGGCAGTTTCGATTTTTTTTGTATAGGTAGGTTTCCAACTTGTGGGAGTATCCAACTCATAGGAGTTGCGAACCTATGGGAGTTCGCTACCGGAAAATAATTAGCTTCCTGCTGCTGATATTTATTTTAGATAGCCAGCAACACGGCTACATAATGACAAACAGCTGCTGCCAACACTAAAAAATGCCACACAGCGTGGTGCCACATAAAATTTTTCCATAAATAGAAAATAATTCCAAACGTATATAACCCTCCACCGATGAAAATAAAAATCAATACATTATTGGGTACCATGGTAAAAAAGCGATTGCCTCCCACAACTACAATACATCCCATCAGGAAATAAATTATAACGGATATAATTTCAAACCGACCCGTAAAAAATATTTTGAAAAATATGCCAAGTATCGTTAGTCCCCATAAAACCGAAAGCAAGGTTATGCCAAATGTATTTTGAAGAAAGATTAATAAAAACGGTGTATACGTACCTGCAATCAAAAAGTAAATGCTGATATGATCAAATATCTCTAATACCCGTTTAACCTGCGGCTGTTGAAATCCATGATATAGAGTGGAAAATGTAAACAGCATTAAAAAGCTAAATCCATAAATACTTGCTCCAACAATACCCGCTGTATTCGCATTTTTTGCCGCAAGCGCCGTTAAAATCGGAATAGTTATTATTCCAAATAAAATTCCAAAAGCATGTATGGCACTATGTACAATTTCCTGTTTAAGCGTGAAGGGTAAATCTGCATGCTTTATTTTTGTCATTTTTTTTGATAAAGATACAAACATCAAATTGCCTTTTAATTGTTTAAACATTTCAATGACCAAAGGCGTCATTATTTAAACAGTCATTTTTCTTTTTCTATATAAGGAGAAGTTCGTTCACGCACGACTATCTGTTGCTCAAGTGTACGATCGCCAGTCAATAAAAGCAGTTTATACTTTCCGGCTTTTAGAAATTTTTCATAGTGCACGAAATAGGGATAGTCACTTGTTTCCTTTTTTATCACAAGGTCCCAGCGATATTGATTAAATCCTTCTTTGCCCAGCAAGTTGGTTTTCCAAATTTCTTTGTTGCTTGTATCCGTGATAGACAATGTTATTGATTTTGCATGCTCAAGCCAAAAGTAAAAAGATGTTTTTTCAACAGTTCGATAATCTGGCTCACCGGCTGAAGAATTAAACCAGGGTCTTTTAATTGATTCTGAAAATTCAAATAGTCGATCTTTCGTTGCTGGCCAATTCTCTTTCACCATTTCCTGAATGGATTTAAGATTTATTTTATATAAACCCCTGCCATGGGTAGCCGCAATAAGATCCATAGTGGGTTCATGTATTTCGAGATCGGCAATGGCAGCTCCTGGTAGTTGATTGCCGAGATAGGACCAATTAATTCCCTTGTTCGTTGAAATATATACTCCTCTTAATGTTCCTGCATATAAAATATTTTCATTGGTAGGATCTTCAAGTACAGTATTGATTGGTTCGTCGGGCAGTCCGATGGAAATATTTTTCCAGTTTTTTCCGTAGTTATCCGAAGAATAAAGATAACGGTGCAGGTCATCCTGATTTATACCGGTCATCGCCAGGTAAACTCTTTCTTTACTAAAACTCGAAGGACAAATACTTCGAATATAATAATTTGCCAGCCCTATTGAATGTTCTTCCCAACTTACTCCGTCATTTTTAGTTACCCACACCGAACCTTTATCAGTACCCGCATAAATCAATCCTTTTTCCATCTTCGATTCTACCAAAGCGCCTAGTGCATTCGATTTCTTTTCTATAATAGATGAGTTGGCAATATTCGGGCTAATAACTTTCCAGTGATCTCCACGATCTATACTCTTGAAAACAAAATTGCCCCCGTGATAAAGCGTTTTACTTTGGTGCGGCGAAATAAAATAAGGAGTTATATAATTGAATCGAAGCGTATCCTTGATCTCTTTCGGAAGTTCGGGCATTATACCAATTGCTGTGTCAATATCTCTATCAAGCCTAACCGCATTTCCATGTTGCATACTGTAGTAAACGGTAGAGTTATTTTCGGGATCAACCTGGGTTACACAACCGTCTCCGCCATCCCAGGGATCAATCCAAACATATTTCCACGGATCAGGAAACCGGGTGTTGATTTCTTTGGCTGGCCCATATACGGTTGCGTCATCCTGCGTACCTCCGTAAATAGTATAACTTGATTTATCGATAGTAATATCATAAAATTCTCCAACCGGTATATTGTTATAATGCATCCAGGATAATCCCTTATCATAACTAACGTAAAAACCACCGTCATTACCAACCGCAATATGATTGGGGTTTGAAGGATTGATCCATAATTCACATTGATCTAAATGCAACCCCTGCGCCAAACTTTGATTCATTCTCGTTACATTACCTCCAATAAATGAAAAGGATTTACCTCCATCCATGCTATGTGCAAGCCGAACACCGAGGCAAAATACTTCCTCATCATTTTTTGGATTAACATACACATCCGTAAAATACCAACCTACTCCCGGAAAAATTTTAAAAGGACCTTTATGTGTTTTGTTCCATGTTAAACCACCATCAGTTGTTTTATAAAGTTCCGCAGCATTATCCCGATCATTATTCAGGTTATCAATCAACGCATAAACTTTTAAAGGATTTGAAGCAGATACGGCTAATCCAATGCGACCTGTTTTTGGCCCCGAAGGCAAACCATTGGCAATGAGTTTCCAATTTTTACCACCATCTATGCTTTTATAAACACTACTGTTCTTTCCACTAATGCCCGGATATACTTCCCACGTAGAAGCATACATGATCGAGGGATTTTTTGGAGATATTGCAATATCGTTTGCTCCAGTCTTATCATCGACATACAAGACCTGTTCCCATGTTTTACCGCCATTGGTGGTTCTAAACAATCCACGATTTTTATTGGTTGTCCATAAATGACCTAATACTGCTACCAATACAATGTCTGGATTTGTCGGGTGAATTGCAATCTCTGCAATTGACCATGAATCTTCAAGCCCAATATGCTTCCATGTTTTTCCTGCATCTGATGATCGATACATTCCCGTACCTGGTAATGTAAAGTTTCTTGGCTTCTTTAAATTTTCTCCGCTGCCTAAATAGATAATTGATGGATTGGAAGGCGCTAATTCCATATCGCCAATTCCGAGTGAAGGCTGTCCTTCAAAAATACACGACCAGCTTATGCCATTATTAATTGTCTTCCATAATCCACCCGAACCAAATCCAACAAACATAGTTCCTGGATGCATTGGATCTACCTGAACAACATCGGCTCTTGCCGAGTTTAGAACCGGCCCTAAAGATATCCACTCGAGGTTAAAGGTTGTTTTTTCTTTCATCGATTGGTATTGTTTGAAAGAAGCTACCAATGGAGAAGAAGGCTGTTGCCCAAAAACGCCGATTGTTATAGTAGTTACCAGCAATTGAATAAAGAAGTGTTTTCGATTCATTTCTATTTTATTTTGACAATAAGAATTTATGCGGTCTTAAATTAAACCTGATTTTTTACCAATTTTCGAATATCAGTTCAAAAATATAATAGCCCGGGTGATAATACGGCTAATCTATTTTATATTTGGTAATACTGCTTTCCAATATAAATCATTTGTGCGATGAATATATACCAAAGAATTCTATTATTAGTGACATCGATTTTCTTTTTGAATATTAATCCTGCTGCTGCCGACAATTATCCTAAAAATTTGAAAATAGATATTCTTCATTATACATTTGAACTTACCCTGTCGGATGATACGAACGAAATTATTGGTACAACTACTATTACTATTTTATTTAAGAAGGAAGGAGTTGATAAGATCAGGTTTGACCTCGTTAATCGAGCTTCTGGTTTAAATGGTAAAGGGATGGTGGTTGAGTCAATTTATGAGAAAAATAAAAAGCTCAATTTTTTACATATAGATAATGAATTATGGGTTGACTTATCAAGTATTGGTTTGCCCAATACGGAAACCCAACTCATTATTCGCTATCATGGAATTCCGGCGGATGGCTTAAGAATTGGTGCAACTAAATATGGTGATCGTAGTTTTTTTAATGATATCTGGCCCAATCGCGCACGCCATTGGCTTCCTACAATAGATCACCCCTACGAAAAAGCAACCAGCGAATTTATGGTTACTGCTCCTTCGCATTACCAGGTTGTTTCGAACGGATTATTAATAGAAGAAACCAACCTTGATGCAAAAACGAAATTTACTCATTGGAAGCAATCGATTCCTGTTTCTTCCTGGCTCTATGTGTTGGGAGTTGCTGAATTTGCCGTTCAATATGTAGATTGGTTTGAAGGAAAGTCCATTCAAACATGGGTGTACCGCCAGGATCGAAGCGCTGGTTTTTACGATTTTGCGGAACCAACAAGAAGTGTGGTAAGTTACTTCTCAGATTATATTGGAAACTATGCGTATGAAAAAGTTGCCAATGTACAAACGCCGAGCGTGCAGGGAGGAATGGAAACTTCCTCCGCAATTTTTTACGGTGAAGAATTGATTGATGGTAAAAGAAGTACACGGTTAAGGAATGTAGTTATACATGAACTAGCTCATCAATGGTTTGGAAATGCAGTAACCGAATCTACCTGGGACGATGCGTGGCTGAGCGAAGGCTTTGCTACTTATTTTACCATGTTATATATTGAGCATGCATACGGGCGGGATGAATTTGTAAGTCAATTGCTCGCTGCGAAAACAACAACAGTTGAATATATGTCTAAAAATCCATCCTATAAAATTGTCGACGACCGTTCTGCGGAGAAAGGCC
Organism: Chitinophagaceae bacterium; assembly: GCA_046153465.1. Classification (GTDB taxonomy): domain Bacteria; phylum Bacteroidota; class Bacteroidia; order Chitinophagales; family Chitinophagaceae; genus Endoryza. The sequence continues at coordinate 3,053 of JBJXDV010000364.1, read as the reverse complement.
CGGTTACTAACGGGATGACCTATCAAAAAGGTGCATGGGTATTACATATGTTGAGGAATCTTGTCGGCGATTCTGCATTTAGAGAGGGAATTCGCGGGTATTACCGAAACTTTATAAATAGCAATGCCTCTACGGCTGATTTTCGGTTAGCCATGGAAAAAGCATCCGGTAGGGAGCTGAATGATTTTTTTAATCAGTGGTTGTATCAGGGTGGGAATAGTGCATTAAAGGGAACATGGGAGTACGATGCAGCCAAAAAGCAACTATTCATAAAATTGAATCAATCGCATGAGGTGCCTTATCTTTTTAATTTGCCTTTCGAAATGGGAATTTATAAAGAAGGAAACCTACTACCGCAAATAAAAAAATTCAATATAAACAAAAAGGAGCTGGAGCTTAGTATTCCTCTTGATTATAAACCAGAAAAGATTCTATTGGATCCCAGAACTGTATTGCTTTCAGTAACTGAGTTTAAGGAGATGAAATGATAGTTTTTTTGTGTTGAACTTTTTATTGCTTTAAAAGATCAAACTGTGTTGAATTATTTTGAAGATTGAGTGAAAATGAACAGGATAATTTGAATGGAGAATGATAAAATAGCCAAAAATAAAATAATTGAATGCTATGGTAACTATTATTTGGATTTTACTGATTCTTTTAGCCATTTGGTTTGGATATGTATTATTCAATGACTTTATAAAGCATAAGAACAATCTTGAAAATGTGAGTTGGGTAAAAACGGGTATTATTGGTTTTATAGTTAATTTTTTTGATGTGCTGGGGATCGGAGCTTTTGCTCCTCAAACCGCTTTATTAAAATTTACAAAACAAACAGAAGATCGTGTTCTTCCCGGTACGCTCAATGTTTCAAACACGATCCCTGTGTTGATTCAAGCCATTATTTTTATTACGGTGGTAGACGTTGAACCGCTTACGCTAGTTGTTATGCTTGCGGCTGCAACTGCCGGCGCAGTATTGGGTGCGGGAATTGTTTCAAAATTATCCGAGAGAAATATTCGGTTAACCATGGGATTTGCATTGCTGGTGACGGTAGGCTTTATGTTTGCCAATAAAATGCATTGGATAGAAGGTGGGGGCACAGCCATTGGGCTAACTACCGGTAAGTTGGTTATTGCCGCTGCTGTCAATTTTATATTAGGGGCATTGATGACAGCGGGTATCGGATTGTATGCCCCCTGTATGGCCCTTGTATTTGGATTGGGTCTTTCACCGATGGTGGCGTTTCCTATTATGATGGGTTCCTGCGCGTTCTTAATGCCGCTGGCATCGTATAAATTTATAAAAGAAGGTGCATATAACCGAAAGGCTTCTATTGGTATGATGATACCTTCTATTGTTGCTGTATTAATCGCGGCACTTATCGTTAAATCATTGCCACTGGATACACTTCGCTGGGTTGTAATGGTTGTAATTGTATATACTTCGGTGATTATGTTATTAGATGCATTTCGAAAAAGATAGTAGTATGCGACAAGGTTTTTGTTTTTTTATTTTTTTACTTTCTGTCATCTTGCAGAAGCCCATTTTTGCACAACAGCAAATGGGCCCCTATATGGCTTATGGCCCGGAGGTAAAATATTTTTCTAATTTAAATTATACCGTTTACCAGTCCAAAGCAGGGTTTTTATGGATTGGCACCCAAAATGGTTTGGTGCGTTTTGATGGCAAGCGGTACAAAAACTTTTTTTCAGACTATAAAAACCCTAATTCCCCCTCCGATAATTCTATCCCTGATATTCTTGAAGATAAAAATGGTGATTTATGGTTTTGCGGTTTTTGGCATGGGCTAACAAAATACAACGAAAGCTCAGGCATTTTTAAAAAATATTCAAAACCAACTACTGACAATTATTCCTATTATGGTATTCATAGTGGGTTAAAAGACAAAGAAGGTAATTTATGGTTTGCTACGGCCGGCCGGGGATTGGCTAACTATCTTTACGAGAAAGATAGTTTTGCACTTTATTTTCCGGAGCCGGATAAATGCAAAGACGGAAGCATACGAGGTGAAAATTATGTTACAGGAATATGTGAAGATAAATTTGATACCGGTATTTTATGGGTAAGTTCTTTTAAAGGGCTGTTTTTATTTAATAAAAAAAATAAACAGTTTATTTATTATCCTTCGGGTGTTTTATACCCACCAGATCGGGAGGAAGTACAAACACTTAATTGCGAGGCAGACAACACCGGTAATATCTGGTTGCCCAGTTGGGGCGGGGGGTTACTTTGCTTTAATACAATTACAAAAAAATATGATGCACAAAAAAGAAAAGCGTTCCCAAAAATTGTTAACCATGTAAAATTAATTAACGACAGTATTTTATATGTAGCCTGTTATGATGACGGCTTTTATCAATTAAATTTAAAAACAAATGCCTTTATCAATATTACCCCACCCCGCAGCCCTGCAGACCTAACGGTTAAAAGCACCAGCATACAAAAGGTTTCCCTTACAAAAGATGGAGGCATTTTTATCGGGGGCAATTATTATGTTTATCAATTACACCCTTCTTTTTCCCGCTTAAAGAAAAATATTTTTTATGAAGACAATGCTCCTGAAGATGAAATTGGATTAGAAAATATTCTTTGGGACGAAAGTCGCCATCAATACTGGATTACCACATTTAATGGCAATGGATTATATACGCTAGAAGAGCATGAAACAATTGCAAAAAAAATTAGTTCTGCAGAAATACCTGCTCCATTACTCAAAAGATTTAACAGCCTTATAAAAGATGCCAGGCAAAGAATTTGGGTGCTGAGTTGGAATAGTGGGGTTTATTTATGGAACGAAGCAAAAAATAGTTTTGTAAAACCTGCGACAGGAATAACTCCCCTGCCCGACTCCTTGCTTAATTCAATCTTCCTGCTGCAAACAGATAGTATAGGAAATATCTGGATGTTAAGTCGGGATAAGTTTATTTATTTTGACGTGCTCAACAATAAATACGAAACCTTTCCCATTACCTGGGGCAGTAATTACAAAGGAGCCAAAACATTTTCCCCGGGTTATATAAGAATAGATACTG
>JBJXDV010000363.1:0-5884 GCA_046153465.1 Chitinophagaceae bacterium | reverse complement strand
ACCATAAAAAGCAACATTACCAATAATACTGTTTTCTTCAGGTACAAAACCGGCATCTTTAGAAGGGTACACAATTAATTTTGCACCACTTAATCCTTTTCCAAAATAATCATTGGCATCACCTTCTAATTCGAGCGTTACTCCTTTTGTGTTAAATGCCCCAAAGCTTTGACCTGCAGTGCCTGTAAATTTATAATGAATCGTATCTTCCGGCAATCCTTCACCGCGATACTTTTTTGTTATTTCATTGCTGAGAATTGTGCCGGCAGTCCGATCTGTGTTCCTGATAAGGAATTCTGCAAATACCTTTTCTTTATTTTCAATAGCAGGTTTTGCTTTTGCTAATAATTTCCAATCCAGTACATCTTCCAGTGCATGATCCTGTTCTTCCATTTTATATAACCCTGTATAAAGTGATGCAGGCTCTTTATATAAAATTGGTGACAGATCCAGTTTGCTAAACTTCCAATGTGTGATATTTTCTCTTGCCTGCAGGCAATCTACCTGACCGACCATTTCATTGACGGTGCAAAATCCTAGTTCGGCCATAATCTCCCGCAACTCCTGAACCATGAATTTGAAAAAATTCACTACATGTTCTGCATCTCCGGTAAATCGCTTTCTTAATTCAGGGTCTTGGGTGGCTACGCCAACCGGACAAGTATTCAAATGACATTTCCGCATCATGATACAGCCTTCCACTACTAACGCTGCCGTAGCAACGCCCCATTCTTCGGCACCTAATAATGCTGCAATGGCTATATCTCTTCCTGTTTTCATTTGCCCGTCGGCCTGTACCACTACCCTGCTCCTCAATTTATTTTTTACAAGTGTTTGATGTGTTTCTGCCAACCCCAGTTCCCAGGGTAATCCCGCATGTTTAATCGAACTGATGGGGGAAGCACCTGTACCTCCATCATGTCCTGAAATTAAGATTACATCCGCTTTTGCTTTGGCAACACCGGCTGCAATCGTTCCAACACCAGCCTTCGACACAAGTTTTACATTAATCCGCGCAGCACGGTTCGCATTTTTTAGATCAAAGATTAATTGCGCCAGGTCTTCAATTGAATAAATATCGTGATGAGGTGGGGGAGAAATCAATCCTACACCTGGTGTCGAATGCCTTGTCTTTCCAATCCACTCATCCACTTTATAACCTGGTAGTTGTCCTCCTTCCCCCGGCTTAGCACCCTGCGCCATTTTGATTTGTAGTTCGTCTGCTTCGGTAAGATATAAACTGGTAACACCAAAGCGTGCGCTTGCCACCTGTTTTATCGCGCTTCGCATACTATCGCCATTGGGCAACCGCTCATATCTTCTTTCATCTTCACCACCTTCCCCGGTATTGCTTTTGCCACCCAGGCGATTCATTGCAATGGCGAGAGTAGTATGTGCTTCCCATGAAATAGATCCGAAACTCATGGCACCCGATGCAAAACGTTTGTAAATATTTTCAGCAGGCTCTACCTCCTCCAGTGAAACAGCCGGACGATTACGTTTGAATTCAAACATACTTCGAAGCGTAGCTGCTTTCTCGCTTTGATCGTTAACAAACTTTGAATATTTTTTAAACGTAGCATAATCATTCATTCGGGTTGAATACTGGAGCAAGTGAATGCTAGTAGGATTAAACAAATGAAATTCTCCTTTTCGCTTCCATTGATAAACACCTCCTACGGGCAACCGATCTACAGGTATATCTTTTTTACTGAATGCGAGGTAATGTTTTACCAGAGCCTCTTTGGCGATTTCTTCAAGGCCAATACCTTGAATTCGGCTAACCGCGCCCGTGAAATATTTATCAACGACTTCCTGGTTTAACCCTAGTATTTCAAAAATTTGTGCCCCCTGATACGATTGGAGCGTTGAGATGCCCATTTTAGAAAATACTTTCAGCAATCCATCACAAACCGCCTTAATATAATTATATCGTAGCTCTGGCCATTCTAAGGTTGTTTGTAAACTTCCATTGGTGCGCATATTGCGGATCGTTGCCAATGCGAGGTATGGATTAATGGCCGTTGCACCAAAAGCTAATAAACAGGCAAAGTGATGTACTTCCCACACATCGCCCGCTTCAACTACAATGCCCACCTGCCCACGAAGACTTTTACGGATAAGATGATGATGTACGGCAGCAGTTGCCAATAAAGAAGGGATGGCTACGTGATCACTATCTACCGCACGGTCACAAAGTATCAATACTTCAAAGCCATCGTGTACTGCATCTTCTGCATACCGGCACAAACGTTCTATTCCTCTTTTTAAAGAATCAGGCCTGCCATCGGCCCTGAAATAAGTTTGCAATGTTTTAGCCTGGAAAATTCCAGTATCTATACTTCTTATTTTTTCTAATTCCTTACTGGTAAGTATAGGTTGTTTTAATGCAACCGTATGGCAATGCATCGGATCCTCTTCTAAAAGGTTTCCATTATTACCTACAAATGTTGCAAGGCTCATCACCATTCGTTCCCGAATAGGATCAATAGGAGGATTGGTTACCTGGGCAAATAATTGTTTAAAATAAGAGGACAGGTGTTGGGGCTGATCACTCAATACAGCCAATGGAACATCGGTACCCATAGAACCAATTGGCTCTTTACCGTCAAGTGCCATTGGTTTAATAAGTGTTTCGATATCCTCAGTACTATAACCAAACTCCTTCTGATATTTTAAAATAGAATCGTCGGATAAATGTGTGAATTGTACTCTTGGTTCTTCTAATTCCTCCAACCGAATTTTATATTGATTCAACCAATCTCCGTAGGTCTTTTGGCTACAAATTTTAGATTTTAATTCTTCATCACTTATTATACGCCCTTGTTCCATATCTACCACAAACATTTTGCCTGGCTGCAATCTTCCTTTTTCCTTTATTGTTTTTGGATCCAGGGGAAGCACACCTGTTTCGGATGCCATAATTACCCGATCATCAGTAGTAACACAATAGCGTGAGGGGCGCAATCCATTTCTATCGAGCGTAGCACCAATTATTTTTCCATCCGTAAAAGAAATAGAAGCCGGCCCATCCCAAGGTTCCATAATAGAAGCATGGTATTCGTAAAAAGCTTTTTTAACAGGATCCATCTGATCGTTTCCATCCCATGCCTCGGGTATCAACATCATCATTACATGAGGCAAACTGCGGCCAGTCATGGTGAGCAACTCAATCATATTATCTAAACAGGCAGAATCGGATTGGCCACCAGTAACAATTGGAAGCAACATTTCCATTTCTTCTTTTGAAAAAGAAGGAGAGGTAAATCCATGCTCCCCTGTTTTTAGCCAATTTAAATTTCCCTGTAGCGTATTAATCTCACCGTTATGAGCAATAAATCGAAATGGTTGGGCCAATTTCCAGGAAGGGAATGTATTGGTAGCAAAGCGTGAATGTATGAGCCCGAAGGCACTTACTACTCTTTTATTGTTAAGATCTGGGAAATAATTTCTTACCTGTTTACTGGTAAGCTGCCCTTTATAAATAACCGTTTTATAAGACAGCGAAGCGATATAAAAACCAATTGTATCTTTTTTGACAGTACTATCAATAAGATGGGTAGTATGATTGCGAAGAACAAATAATTTTCTTTCAAAGTCTTCAGGGTTATTGATATGGTCGGGGCAACCAACAAATACTTGCTCCATTTCGGGCTCAACACTTAAGGCGGTAAGGCCAATACCATCTGTATTTACAGGAATTTTGCGATAGGTTAAGATTTCCAATCCAAGTCTTTCAGCTGTGCGATTAAAAATATCACGACACTCTTCACGCAATTTTATTTCTTTGGGAAAGAAGATAACGCCTACGCCATAGCGCCCAAAGGATGGAAGGTGAACCCCCAGTTTTAAACATTCTTCAAAAAAAAATTCATGAGGCGTTTGAATCATAATGCCCGCACCATCGCCCGAATTGTTCTCGCAGCCACAGGCACCGCGATGCTCCATATTTTCGAGCACGGTTAATGCATCTGAAATGTTTTGATGAGATTTATTACCCTTAATACTTGCTACAAAGCCAATACCACAAGCATCACGCTCAAAGGAAGGATGATACAAACCACTAGTACTCGCCATCGTTGATTTAATTTTTTAGAAAATTTCCAATAAAATTCCTGATCTCCATATAGATATCAAAAACAACAGCAAGCATCTGTTTAAAAATACAAAGAAAAGGGCAAAATGAGGTTGATTTATTCAATAATTTTCCACATGAACGGTTGTTAGTTGTGGTTAACTAAAAAAGAGGAATTAAAAATAAAAAAAAGGCCTTTTTGAAAGGCCCTGCTTAGCTTATTTGTTTAATATATTGATCTGTGATTTCTCAATCAATGTTCGGCTGTGGCGTATACCGCAAATAAGGTTTCACCACCTTCACTCCCTTTGGAAATTTCTTTATTGCATCTTCGGTAGATATTGCCGGCACAACAATTACATCCTCCCCCGTTTTCCAGTCTGCCGGTGTTGCTACACTATAGTTAGCCGTTAGTTGTAGTGAATCAATCACACGAATTACCTCCACAAAATTTCTTCCGGTAGAGGCAGGATAAGTAATAATTAGTTTTACTAATTTATCGGGGCCAATTATAAATAATGAACGTACCGTAGCAGTAGCAGAAGCATTAGGATGAATCATATCATACAATCCTGCAACGGTTCTGTCTGCGTCACCAATAATTGGAAAGTTTACCGTTGTATGCTGGGTTTCATTGATATCATTTATCCAACCTATATGTTTTTCCACAGGATCAACACTTACCGCCAGCACTTTTACATTACGCTTTGCAAATTCATCTGCCAGCAACGCAGTTTTTCCAAGTTCGGTAGTGCATACAGGAGTATAATCTGCAGGATGTGAAAACAACACGCCCCAACTTGTACCAAGATATTCGTAAAAATCAATTTCTCCAACGGTAGTTTGAGCCTTAAAATTGGGAGCAACATCACCTAATCGTAATGACATGTTTGAAGATTTTAATTTAGAAATAAAAGTACTTGTAATTGATTAATCCACCAAATAAGTAGACTAATCTTTTGCTAAACCGAAAGATCTTTTAGCGTTTTGTTTTCAAGTATATGCAGTGTTGCATCCCGCACTCCTTCCATAATATCGTGCAATCCGCAACATTTTTCATCGCAATTTTTACATCGCTGATAAAAATAAAGGCTTACACAAGGCAACATAGCAATAGGACCATCTACCACCCGAATGATCGCCGCTACGGGAATTTTAGATGGATTTTTGGCTAAATAATAACCACCCCCTTTTCCTTTTTTACTTTCAAGAAAACCTGCTTTGCGCAATTCGAGTAAAATATTTTCAAGGAATTTAAGAGGTATTCTTTTCTTTTTAGCAATTTCGGAAATCAATACAGGGCCCTGATCAAATTTATCTACCAAGTGACTTAAAGCCCTGAAGGCGTATTGTGCTTTTTTGGATAACATAACCGAATATAAAATGAAAATGGTAGAATGAAAAATCAGCTTCCTATTTATTAAGTTGCCAAATAACTTAGGATGTCTGCTTTTACTATTTAATCTATCTGTTCACCACCTTTTTTACCAGTGGCCTTTGTTAAGGAGGATTTTCCAAATCGATTTTTTACTTCATCAATAGCTTTATACAATTCAGATTTTTTTTCTGCATTACTAAATAAGTTTGTTTGAACGGCCTCATCGGTTAATTCACTTAAGCGCACGCCAATCAATCGAACGGCTTCTCCTTTCCGGTAAAGTTTATGGAACAATTCCTTAGCAATGGGAATAAGTTCATCATCATAAAAAGTATAGGGAATCGTTGTTTGTTTGGAAGTTGTTTCAAAATCGGGATAACGAATCTTTACTGCTATACATCCTGCCATCTTATTATCCTGCCTGACTTCAT
>JBJXDV010000362.1:0-18492 GCA_046153465.1 Chitinophagaceae bacterium | reverse complement strand
GCCTGCCTGTCATAAACGCGACTTAAAATCCAACCAGATTGAAGTATTTTTGCCAGGCTCCTTTATAAAGGAACCCAACATAATTTTAAACAGGTGAATGAGCTAGTGAAGCGAATATTTATAACTTCTGGCAAAATGATATTATACTAAATGTTGGCTATTTACGAATCATATGAAGTAGTTATTGGACTGGAAGTGCATGCACAATTATTAACTAAAAGTAAATTGTTTTGCGGCGATAGTGCTGCATTTGGTGGCGAACCCAATACTCATGTAAGTCCAATTACGCTTGCACACCCCGGCACTTTACCAAAGCTTAATAAAAAAGCTATTGAATACGCTATTAAAATGGGAATAGCATGTAATAGTCATATCAGCCGGAACAATTATTTCGTACGAAAAAATTATTTTTATCCGGATTTACCGAAAGGTTACCAGATATCTCAACATACTACTCCCATTTGTGAGGGAGGCTTTATTACCATTCGAACAGAGGAGGGTGAAAAAAAAATTCAATTGAATCGAATACATCTGGAAGAAGATGCCGGTAAAAGCCTTCATGATATTGATTCCGACTTTACTTGTGTTGATTTAAACCGCGCAGGGGTTCCTCTTATTGAAATGGTTACAGAACCCTGCCTGCATAGTGCCGATGATGCCTATACGTTTCTGACAGAAGTAAGAAAACTTGTACGCTACCTGCAAATATGCGATGGCAATATGGAAGAAGGGAGTATGCGGTGTGATGCTAATATTTCAATCCGTAAAAAAGGAGATTCAAAATTGGGAACAAAAGTGGAAGTAAAAAACCTTAACTCCATTCGCAATGTTAAACGTGCTATTGAATACGAATCAAAACGGTTAATTGATTTAATAGAAAAAGGAGATCCTATTCTTCAGCAAACAAGAAGCTTTGATGCTGCAAACGGTTCAACTTTTGGATTACGTTCTAAAGAAGAAGCAAATGATTATAGATATTTTGCAGATCCCGATCTCACACCTTTTAGAGTAACCGAAGAATTACTGGCAGAAATACAATCTTCTATTCCAGAACTACCCGAACAAAAAGTAAAAAGATACCGGGAACTATTTGATTTGTCTGAATATGATGCGAGAACAATTTCGGATGAAAAAGAATTGGCAGATTACTATGAACAAATACTTCGCGCATTTCCCGAACCATTACAAGATATTAGCATAAACGCAAAAGCATCTGCAAATTGGATACTTGGTCCTATTAAATCATACCTTAATGAAACAGCTACGTCAATCACCGAATTTAAAATTCCGCCTGCAACTATTGCCCATTTAGTTGAATTAATAAAAGAAGGGAGGTTGAACTTTTCTACTGCTTCCTCTACTTTATTTGCAGCATTAATCAAACAACCCCTTGCCAATCCGGAAAGTTTATCCAACCAGCTAAATATTGTTCAGAATTCCGATGAAGAAACTATTCTTGGCTGGGTAGAAGAAGTTTTAAAAAATATGCCCGATAAGGTTATCGAATATAAAAAAGGAAAAAAGGGACTAATTGGTTTATTTGTAGGCGAAGTAAAAAAAATATCGAAAGGAAAAGCCGATCCGAAATTAACAAACGACCTATTGATTAAAAAATTACAATCATGAAGAATTGGAAATATGTATCGTTAATTGTGTTGGTGTTAATAGCCTGTAAATCGAAACCTAAAAACAGTCTCGAAATAAAAGGAACTGTAAAAAATTTTGCCAGCCTCTCTGAACAATTCCCTGGTTCAGTAAAAGATGGTGCCATTACACTTATGTTGTTTGAAGTGCCGTTTGGCAGTGATGCACAACCGATTCAACTCGACTCAACAACTATTACAGAGAAAAATAATTCTTTTGTTTTAAAGGGGAACTCATCTGCTACAGGCATGTATGATATTATGATTGACAGAGGCGGGCCAATGATACCATTGGTAAACGATGAAACATCCTTTTCTTTAAACATTGACTTTACCAATAAAGAGAAATTTTATTCTGTAAGCGGGTCGGATGCCAGTAAAAAACTACAGGATTTTATTTATGCATACAGTGATCACAGCCTGTTAATTAATAAAGAACTCGCAGCAATTGATAGTTTAAAAAAATTAGCGGCCGCTGATACATTGTTGATTGCTGCTACCAATGCAAAAAATAAAGCTGTCAACGAGTTAAATAGTTTCCTGAAAAAAAGTCTTTCCACAATCCAACAGAGTACCGTAGCCTCTTTTGCCTTAGGTCGTGCTGCGCAAACACTGCCCCCGCAGGAATTTGAAATTGAACTCAATAAACTTTTAGAAAAATTTCCGACGGACGCTAGTTTACTCGGAATAAAAAATCAATACAACTCTTTTAAAGTTCAGTCGGCTGAAATGGAACGCCGAAGCCAAAAAAGTAGTTGGGTTGGTAAGAAAGCTCCGGACCTTATATTGCCGGATGCCAATGGAAAACAGATTGCTATTTCTTCGTTCAAAGGAAAATATGTGTTAGTAGATTTTTGGGCAAGCTGGTGTGGACCCTGCAGGCGAGAAAATCCCAATGTGGTAGCTGCGTTTAACCGATTCAAAAATAAAAACTTCACCATACTGGGAATTTCACTTGATGAAAAAAAAGAAGCCTGGCTTGAAGCGATTCAAACCGATGGACTTAATTGGACCCATATAAGTGACCTGGCTTGGTGGAAAAGCAAGGCCGTAACAACTTTCGGATTTGAAGGCATTCCTTTTAATGTATTGTTAGATCCAGAGGGAATAGTAATCGCCGAAGGACTTCGGGGAGACGGGCTCGTTCAGAAGTTGAATGAAGTACTTAAATAAATTACCAGTATTGAATCCACTCCCAAAATCACTCAAATTATTTATCGGGAGCTAGGTACTAAACTTGGTTTAATTATTTAATTGGTTTTTTGTCTTTTACCATTAATAATAATAAAGCTGGAAGAAATATTAAATTGGTAAGTGTAGCAATTACTAAAGTAAGCGACGTTAACCAACCCAATGCTTTAGTACCTCCAAATTCGCTGAAACAAAAAATCACAAAGCCTGCAATTAATACAAGCGAAGTATAAATAATACTGATTCCTGTTTTATGAATGGTATCAATAACAATTTCCTGTTTTGTTTTTTTGCTACCGGTCAATTCCTGTTTATAATTTACAAGGAACCGAATTGTTATATCAATAGCAATACCAAGGGCAACCGAAAATACTAACACAGAGGAGGGTTTTATAGGAACCCCTACCCAACCCATTACTCCTGCAGTTACTATTAATGGAATAATATTAGGGATTAACGAACACAATAGTATTTTAAAAGAACGGAACAAATACAACATACAGGCCGCAATTAAAAGGAATGCCCAGAAAATACTTTCTTTCAATCCATTTATTATAAATCTGCTTCCTTCTAAAAAAGTGATACTTGTACCCGTATATTCTGTTCTATAGTTAGCAGTATCAAACAATTTTTTACTGCTATCTTCTATTGTTTTAAGTATTTCGGGTAACCGCTTACTTCCTACATCGGCCATGTTCACACTAATTCTCGCCTGTTGCCTGCCACTATCCATAAATGAACGGATAATTTTAGTGAAATTATTTTGCTTACTACTGCTGTCATCCGTCCTGCTTCCCAAATATTGTGCAAGGAAAGCGATATCATAACCATTGGGGAGTCTGTAGTTAGCACTGTCGCCATCAAAATAAGCCTGTTTTGCAAACTTCATTCCCTCAACAATAGATAAGGGCCTCGCCATTTCTGGCATACTTGCAATAAAAGAGGATAAAGAATCCATTTTACCGAAAGTTTGAAGCATGTTTTTTCTTAAGCCGTTTTTTTGTTTGGTATCAATTATAATTTCGAGTGGCATTACACCCCGAAAATTTTTTTCAAAGAATTTAAGATCAGTATATACCTTGTCTGTTTTAGGAAGATCATCTACAATAAATCCTTTTGCCTCCAGTCTAAAGATGCCAATTGCAGATAGCAGTAAGCCAACAAAAGTAACTCCATAAATAAGTTTTTGGTGATGCAGGCTCCATAACTCTAACTTATCCAGCAAACCCAGCAACAACTTGTTTTCTAAATAGCGGGTATGTTTAGGTTTGGGAGCTGGCAGTATGCTTAAAGCAACAGGAATAATAATAATAGAAATAAAAAACAAAGCCATAATATTAAACCCTGCTACAATTCCGAATTCTTTTAGAATGGCGCTTTTTGTTAATGCAAATACTGCAAATCCAATGGCCGCAGCTATATTACAAAACAGCGTAACAATTCCCATTCGGCTTACCATTTCTACCAATGCCTCCTTTTTATTTCCTTTTTCCTTATAAGAACTATGGTATTTGGTTAAAAAATAAATACAATTAGGAATGCCGATTACTACTACTAATGGTGGAATCAACGCTGTAAGAAGTGTAATTTTAAATCCAACCAGATGAATCGTTCCTACACTCCACAACACTCCAATGATAACTACCGCCAATGATAAAAGCATTGTACTGACACTACGAAAAAAAATCAATAAAATTATAGCCGATAATACGACAGAACCTAATAGAAACCATTTCATTTCATTTGCAATCTTGGTAGTGAGGTTTGTTCGGATTAATGGCAATCCGCTATAATATATTTCTGTTTGCTGTTGCTCGCCAAATTTATTCCCTTCTTTAAGAATAGCACCTACTACTTCATTTCTTGCCTTGGAGTTGAGCACCTCTTTATTTATTCGAACACCAATCAAAAAAGAAAAAGTTTCTGCGTTATATAGAAGGCCTTTGTAAAAAGGAAGTGATTTAAATATAGCCGTACAACTATCAAGTTCATTTTGTGTAAGTAACCTATCGCCAAAAACAGGCCTTGCAATTAATTTTTCTCCAATGGTATCTTTTTTTAGATTGGTGGCGCCGGGAATACTCAATACGTCTTCAACTGAAGCAATTTTTTTCAAGGATCGTACTAACGTAGTGTAGGGATTAAAAAAATCAGCCTTAAAAAAATCTTTTGTTTGTACTCCAATCACCATCATGTTTCCATCATCGCCAAATTTTTGGCGAAACGCCTGGTAAGCCTGGTATTTGGGATTATCCAATGGAATAGCTCGTGTAAATTCGTAACTCAATTCAACGTTAGAGGCATGCCAGCTCATGAACGCAGTAACAACAATTATTATACTTGTCAATACCCAGCGATAGTATAAGATAAAACGTCCGATTTTTGCCCACATAGCTACTTCTGATTCGTGATAAAAAGTTGCCACAAAGAAACTCATTTTACCGCGCTTGCTGAAGATTTATTTTACCCTCATTAACTACTAACTTTGATTTTATGAGCCTTTCACGTTTTTTTATTCTTGCTCTTGGCTTTTTAACCTTTTATTCAGGTTTTGCGCAGCTTACTCCTATTGGAAACTGGCGTGAACACTTGCCTTATGCGCAATCACTACAGGTGGTAAATGGCGATGATAAAATATGGTGCGCAACAGCTTTCAGCATTTTTTCTATTGATAAAGATGAAAACAGTATTGATCGGATTAGTAAAGTAAACGGATTGAATGAAACCGGAATTCGAGCGATTGGTTGGGACGCAGGAACGTTGTCGTTGGTTATAGCTTATGAAAATAGTAATATCGATATCGTATCTTCCTCCGGTATAAAAAATATTAATGCTGTTAAAAATTCATCTCAAACCGGTGATAAAAATATTTATAAGATTTATACGCTAAATAATCTTGCGTACCTATCCACTGGTATCGGAATTATTGTAATCGACTTAAAAAAATACGAAGTAAAAGACACCTATATTATCGGCGAAACGGGTAATAAGATAAAGATAAACGCTGTAACTACCGACAATACTCATTTGTATGCCGCTACCAATGAAGGGTTAAAAAAGGTTTTACTTTCTTCTCCGAATTTATCCGACTACCGAAACTGGCAACTCGTTAGTGGTACCAATGGGCTTGCAGCCGGCGAATTACAACACGTTGTTACAACTAATAACCAGATTATAATATCGAAAAACGATTCTCTTTTTATTCAGGCTGCGGGCAACTGGAGTTTTTTATATGCCGATGGCTGGAAAATTAACAGCATCACTATTTCAGAAAATAAAATTTTGTTAAGTGAAGTAAACAATAACAATGGTAGAATATCAGTTCTCAATAACACAGGCATTTTAGAAATGGTTATTCAGAATAATATGTTTACCCGTTTGCCATTGCAAAGTAATTTGATCAATAATGATTACTGGATTGCAGATTCAATAGCCGGGCTATCGAAATACAGTAACAATAGTTTTCAATCGTATATACCAAATTCACCAAAATCAACCGGCAATGGACAAATGATCGTATTAAATAATAATTTATGGGCCACTGCCGGAAGTATTACCGATAACGCTCAACCAACAGCTAATAAAAATGGATTGTTCAAATTTTCTGCCAATGAATGGAAAAACTATAACTCTTCATTATTTCCAACGATGGATTCTTTGCAAGATTGTATTGCACTTGCAATAGACAAGCGGGATGAAACAATATGGGTTGGTTCTTATGGCGGAGGGTTATTTTCTATTGATACAAAAAACAGTTTTCGTGTTTTTAAACAAAGCAGTCCTCTTCAACCCGCTTTATTTGCCCCTGGTAGTTATCGGGTAAGTGGACTTTCATTTGATGAAGAAAATAATTTATGGATATCTAATTATGGTGCTGTACAAAATTTACAGGTACGCAAGTCCGATGGTACCTGGCGATCCTTTGCTGTTCCATTTCCATTGAACGAAAATGCTGTATCCGCTATTGTCATTGACGATCTGAATCAAAAATGGATCATTGCACCCAAGGGCCAGGGATTAATATGTTTTAACCACGGCGCATCAATTGACAATGGTAGCGATGACCAATGGAAATGGTTTCGAACCGGCAAAGGCAATGGAAATTTACCGGATAACAATGTATTATGTATTGCAAGTGATAAAAATAGTTTTATCTGGATAGGAACCAAACAGGGAGTAGGAATAATACAATGCCCACAGGAAGTATTTACAACACAAGGTTGCGAAGCAATACTACCGATTGTACAACAAGATAATTTTGCTGGTTATCTTTTTCGCGATGAGGAAGTAAAAACAATTGCCGTTGATGGAGCAAACCGAAAATGGGTTGGTACAAAAAACGGAATTTGGCTAATTAGTGAAGATGGAGAAAAAACGATTTACCGCTTTACAGCTGAAAATAGTCCTTTGCCAGACAATGATATTAATAATATTGTTATTGATCCCAAGAACGGTGAAGTATTTTTTTCAACTGCTAAAGGAATTACCTCATTCAGAAGTACAGCTACGGAAGGAGGAACTAAAAATAAAGAAGTCTTGGTTTTTCCGAATCCCGTGCCGCCTGGTTATTCAGGCACAATTGCCATCAGGGGGCTGGTAAACAATGCGATCGTTAAGATTACCGAGATGAATGGTAGACTGGTATATGAAACCAGGGCATTAGGCGGACAAGCAATATGGAATGGAAAAAATTATAAAGGCGAACGGGTATCATCGGGAGTGTACATGGTATTTATTAATGATGATACCAAACAGGAAAAATATGCAACCAAAATTGTTTTCATTCGTAAATAATTATTTTGCCAACAACGATTCATAAAACAAAAGGCATTGTAGTGAGGTCGGTTAAGTATGGCGAAACAAGTTTAATAGTTACCATTTATACTGAACTGCTCGGCCTGCAATCGTATCTCGTAAATGGTATTCGTGTTTCCTCCAAAAAAGGAAACAATAACGCTGTTCACTTTCAACCATCTGCTATACTGGATCTGCTCGTTTACCACAATGAATTAAAGAATCTTCAACGAATTAAAGAATATAAGTGGGACCATTTATACCAATATATTTTATTTGATATCCTCAAAAATAGTGTGGCACTTTTCATGATTGAGTTGCTGCAAAAAACAATCAAACAACCAGAGCCCAATTCACAACTCTTTAATTTTATTGAAGACAGTTTTATACACCTTGATAATGCGGATCCGGAAGTGGTTGCAAATTTTCCCCTTTTCTTTGCCACTCATCTTACCAATTTTTTTGGTTTTAGAATTACGGATGGATATACTAAACAAAAAAATATTCTCGACCTGCAGGAAGGAGGTTTTACCAGTGACCGTCCAATACACGCTTATGTATTAGAGGAACCTTACAGCCAACTGGTTTCTCAATTATTAAAAACACAACAGCCTTTTGAATTAAAAGAGATCCGTATTAATAAAGAAATAAGAAAAGTATTGATGCAGGGTTACCAGATTTTTTATTCTCTGCATGTACAAGATTTTGGAACCATGAAAACGCTTCCGATATTACAGGAAGTACTGTGATAGGTATCTATTTATCATATGATTCGTTGTACAATTGAATTAGTTTCGATTTTATTACCGGATACATTTCTAATCTGTAATACTCCAGGCTTTTTTCCTTTTTCAAAACTCCCAAGCATTTCATCCAACTGAAGGGCTTTTGCACCATTAATAGTAGCCCATTGTAATAATTGTTTTAATTCAATTTTTGGAAAATGATATTGAAGCGTTTTCATTTCTTCAAGTATACTCAATTGATGGTTAGAAGCCAGGCTATCGGTACCTAAGACAATCGGGCAATTAGACTGCAGCAACAAATCAACATTCGGTAAAGGATTACCTATATAAAGATTGGCATTTACACAAAGGCAAAAATATACCTGGGGTATTTTAAGACTGGAATCCAAAGACGCTAGAACGTTGATATCGTCTTTAGAAGTAGTTACATTATGAACGAGAATAAGCGTTTGATTTTTTTTGAAATAAGGTAATATATTCTGGAGACTGGAAAGTCCGGATGGTTCAAAAAAAGAAAGGTCGATTCCAAGCTCTCTATACAGTCGTAAAAAATCGCCTTTTTTGTTCATTAGTAATTCTTCTTCGTCTATACATTCCTGATTGTGCATTGTTAACAGATTATTCCCCGGAAAATTTACAAGCTTATTAAACAACAAAGGAGAAACCGAATACGGTGCATGAGGAACCATTGAATTGGATTCTACCGGTATCGCATACTGTTGAGCAAATGCGTTGAAATTAGACAAGCCTGTGTTAAACCGCTCCTCTGCAATAGAAGGCGAAAAGCCACTTACTTCTAAAAAATTATGATAAAATAAATTTCCTTTTTTCTTTTGCAATAAAGTAGTTGTGGTATTACAAATATCACCTACCGCCACTATTCCGTTCAGCACCATTTCTGATTCAGCTTTTTCAATAGCAGAAAAAATAAGTTCTTCTGAAGAGTGGCGCTGTTTTAAAATAGAGAGAATAAAATCAATCATACCAGTATTCTCGGGCACGAGATCTTTCATATGACTTAACTCGAGGTGGCAATGGCAATTTATAAACCCGGGTGTAAGAATCCCTTCGAATTGTTCTATATCGGGTCCTGCTTCATCAACAGGAAGTATTGCTTCAATAATTCCCTCTTCCTTAAGAATAAGCACATGGGAATTATCAAATAATTGGTATCCCGTAAATAACTGCGTAGCCCTTAATTTTCGATAACTCATGTAAGCATTTAACAATTAACTTTGCGAACCCAAAAAGTACAATAGGGTACTTCTGTAAATTAAGCACTTAGCCTCAAATTTTAAGGAAGTACTTTTTACAGTTCCATAAAAATAGAACATTACTATGTTAGATAAATTAGAAGCCATAAAAGCCCGTTTTGAAGAACTTGGCGTAGCACTCACCAACCCGGCTATTGTTGGCGATAATAAAAAATTTACTGCGCTTAGTAAAGAATATCGAAGCATTGAAAAAATTGTTCAATCGTATGAAACGTATAAAATAATTTTAAGCGACTTAGAAATTTATAAAGAGGCGTTGAATGGTGATGATGATGAATTAAGGGAACTTGCAAAGGAAGAATTGCCTGGACTTGAGGAAAAGAAATTATTGTTAGAAGCAGAAATAAGAAAATTATTGATACCAAAAGATCCGCAGGACGATAAGAATGCGATCATTGAAATTCGTGCTGGAACAGGAGGCGATGAAGCCAGCTTATTTGCGGGCAATCTACTCAATATGTATTTAAGATATTGCACCGGAAGAGGATGGAAAACGGCAATTTTAAGTGAAAGCGAAGGAACCGTAGGTGGATATAAAGAAGTACAACTCGAAGTTGTTGGTGAAGAAGTATATGGAACCTTGAAATTTGAAAGCGGTGTGCATCGCGTTCAGCGTGTACCCGATACCGAGGCTAGCGGAAGGGTTCATACCTCAGCGGCAACGGTAGCGGTTATGCCCGAGGCAGAAGAAGTAGATTTTGAATTGCGGGAAAGTGATGTGAAAATGGAAACTTCGCGGAGTGGAGGGGCTGGTGGTCAAAATGTAAATAAAGTAGAAACTAAAGTTATGCTCACGCATCTCCCTACAGGAACTGTTATCATTTGTCAAACAGAACGCACGCAATTGGGTAACCGGGAAAAGGCAATGCAAATGATGAGAACCAAATTATATGAGGAACAGGTACGCAAACAAGAAGATGAAATAGCCCGTCAGCGAAAGAGTTTGGTAAGTACAGGCGACAGAAGCGCAAAAATTCGAACCTATAATTATCCACAGGGACGTGTAACTGATCATCGGATTGGATTAACGGTTTATAACCTCGCAGATGTAATGAACGGTAATATAAAAGAGTTTATTGATGCCTTGCAATTTGCTGAAAATGCTGAAAAATTAGCAAAACAAAATTGAGGATGGAATATCGTTTATTGGTTTTATCTACAGTGGTAAAATTATTTTTCTTAAATTTTAATAAGAAAATAATTCGTACAATAGTCAACCCAAACAACTAAAAACCTACTTTACATTCAACTAAAAACAATTTTATGTTAGAAAATTTATTAAAGCTCGTTAAAGAGCATGCCGGCGATGCAATTATCAATAACCCGGCTATTCCAAACCATCAAAACGAGGAAGCGATTGCAACAACCAGTAATTCTCTTGTGGGAGGATTACAGAATTTGTTGGGTGGAGGCGGTATTAAAGATGTGCTAAAATTATTCGGCGAACAAGGTGGTGAGGTGAACAACAATCACCCCGTTGTACAGAATCTTTCTGGCAATGTAATTCAGGACCTGATGAAGAAATTCAATTTGGACCAGGGTGCTGCAAGCAATATCGCAGGCGGACTTGTACCGAATGTATTGCAAAATCTGGTAAACAAAACTAAAGATCCAAACGATAGCAGTTTTGATATTCAGGGAATTTTCAATTCGCTTAGTGGCGGAAAAACCAGCGGGTTAAATATTCAGGGTTTGTTAGGAAAAGTAACTGCCGGGGGCATGTTAGACAAAGACGGTGATGGTGATACTGATTTACAAGATGTGATGGTTATTTTTTCTGGTGGTGGTGCTGCTAAAACCAGCAATAACATTGGAGGAGGAATATTAGATACAGTAAAGGGGTTATTTGGGGGGTAAATACAATTAATTATTTTTTTAAAGCAGGTGGTTACAATAATTAGTGACCACCTGCTGTTTTTAGTGAAACAGGTTCAATGAAAAAAACTTATTCGTATTGCCTCTTTGCTTTTTTAATAGCAGGGATATTTGGCTTTCGCAGCATCAGCGATTGGATAGAATATAAATCTGAAGTTGGTAACTATAAGGTAACCATGCCTGGTACCCCGGAGGAACAAATAAAAAAACTACCAACTGCAGTAGGAGAAATTACCATGCATATTGCAATGGTTCAATCAGAAGAAAACGATGATAACCTACTTTACCTGAGCGCTTATAGTGAATATCCGGCTGAAAAGATTTCATCGGAAATGTCGAAAGATGGAATCGATCGGTTTTTTAATGGCGCTGCAGATGGCGGTGCCAAAAGTATGAATGGCAAATTGATATCTATTACAGATACTGTCTATAAAAATTATCCGGCAAAAAATGTGCTTATAGACGCCAATATTGGAGGCCAAAATTTTTTAGTACTGCAAAAACTTATCTTGATAAAAAATAAATTTTACATGCTGCAAACCTTTACCAAGCCAGAAATGGAAGGAAATCCTAATGCACGAAAATTTTTTGAATCTTTTAAAAGGGAAGACTAGAATTGGAGTAGACGAACAGAATGGTCCAAAATATTTCTGTGGAATTTTTTTAAAAACTGATCCTATCCTTTATCCGTAAGTAATAATAAATAGTCCATTGCCGTTATGATTTTATTAATGGAGCAACCGTTTGCTGAAGGTATCCAGGCTGTCGCTTTTTGTTAAAAAATTATGAATAAAAATGGCTTTCGGTAATATTAAATTCAAAGATTGTTACTTTGCATATGACTTATAAAATCAATTGTTTAGCTCATTTTTTACACTTTAAGCCTTCTTTAACCAAAAGCATCACACTAATGGCACTTGTTTTGCGTTATATATAAAGACGATTGAAATTATTAGAATTATTATATCTCATTAAATTTTCTCATAAGCAGTTAGTTTTGGTTACAGCCCCCGTTTCTACGGGGGCTTACTTTTTAGATTCGGGCCAACCGTTTCAATCGATGGTCAGTTTTAAAGCTTTGCCATAAAAAATCAAAATAAAAGCTATCAATACAGATCCTGCGACATCAGCCCATATATCCCAAACATCAAAGCTTCGGTTAGGAATATAATTTAATTGCACATATTCCATAACAATTCCAATCAAAATACTTAGGAGAGTGATTCCAAGAAGAATGTATTTCCAGGTAGAAACTGATTTTTTTTTATGCCAGGCGTATACCCCCCAAAAAAGAACAAAGCCGCCAAACAAACCGATATGTGCTACTTTGTCAAGATTTTTAATGCCAAAAAGCCCTAATCCAGGAATAGCCTTTCCGGGTAAACATAAAAGAGCCAGTGTAATAATCGTCCAGGTAACAGGAAAGACCTTGGTCGTAGTAAGCCTTCGGATAAGAGAAATTATAAAATTCATAATTGCCCCCGAAAGGTAGGGCAAAATCAGTTATTGTCTTTCCTTCAATAATCAAAACTGTTTCCAAAAAAGAAAAAACTAATCAATGTAGCCTGACGATCACGAATATCCAATTCTGACTGAACTTAATCATTGAAGAGAATATATAAACAAAATTAAGGAGTCGAAAATTTAGGTAACCTTACCTAACACATACATCTGTCCGAGTGGGCTTGGGCTCCCACCTTTGTTTTCTAAAGTAATAGCAAAGGCCTGCGCTTTTGGAATATTTTTCATAGTTACTAATGGTACCCCTTTTTCAATAGTAAATACTCCTGCATCTACCGGTATTCCATCAACTATAGCCCATAATTGGTATTGTTTGCCGGCAGTTGGATCGGGCATATTATTTACAACCAGATAAACATCCTTAGTCTGTTTATCCCAATATACTGTTGCCATACTGGTTGGATCGGGGCTTGTTGGAACTGCATTACCTTCCATTTTAATAATTGCCATTGAAGGATTGCGAAGTTTTTCAATGGCAGATTGGTATTCTCCAATGCTTGTTCTTAAAACCTTATCATTCTTAGCAAAATCCATATTTTCTTTTACCAAGCCATCGTATTTAGCACTAACCGATTTGTATTGATTAAAGAAATAAAAATTCAATGCAGTACTTCCTATAAGAAGAACTATTGAAGCAGCCGCAGCATATTTAAACCAACCTCCGATAGTAACAACGGGTGTATTTTCAACTGAATTGCGATCGGAAACATTTCCTTTCATTATTCGTAATGAGGTATCCTGATTTTGTTTCTCCAATGCTTCAAGAACCTGGCTGCGAACATTTATAGCAGGGACGATTGCATTGGAAAGCAACTGTTGTTCAAGTAAAATTTCAAAAGAATCACGGGCCGATTTTACTTCTGAGTGAACCGCACACATCAATTCAAACTCAGTACAATCCTGCGCATTAGCCAGGCCCAGCACGTAGCTTTCTACAATTCCACTTACTATGTATTCTTGTATGTTCACTGCAAAATAGTTCTTAACTGTATTAAAGCACTTCGAATTCTTGTTTTAACTGTTCCTAATGGTATACCTTCAATTTCAGCAATCTCTTCATGTGTATATCCCTTAAAATAAGCAAGGTCAATCAATACCCGTTGTTCTGTTTTCAATTTTTCAACCAATTTCCTTAAACCGAGCACATCCGTATTTTGCTGAAACGATCCGGTCAGTAAATTATCTACGTTTTCCGGGATAGACTGGTTTTTCCTGCTGTTTTGAAAGCTTTTTGATCGAAGCGTATCAATAGACGCATTACGTGCAATATTCAGCATCCATGTAAATAACCTTCCCTTGGATGCATCATAACTTTCTATTTTTCGCCAAATATTAATAAATACTTCCTGCAGTACATCGCTAGACAATTCTGCATTATCCAGTATTTGCATAATAATTCCGTTTAAAGCCCCGGCGTAATTATCGTACAGGTAGGCAAAGGCACGGTTGTCCCTGCCTTTCAGCATAGATACCAGTTCCTTTTCATTGTATGTTGTGGTGGTTCCCAATTTTGTCTACAAATGCTAGGCTCAAAATAACTAAAAAGTGGTGTCAAACCAGTTCTTAATATACGATGTATGCCAAATTTTAGTTTTAAGCTTCTACCAGGTTTTTATAGGCCGTTGCATCCATTAATGCGTTAACTGATGCAGGATCTGTTACAGTCATTTTTACCATCCATCCTTCACCATAAGGATCATTATTAACAAGCTCGGGCGATCCTGCTAATGCGGGATTTGTTGATGTAATTGTACCGGCTACCGGCAAAAAAAGATCTGAAACTGTTTTAACTGCCTCTACAGATCCAAATACTACTTCAGCATCCATTGTTTTACCAACTGTTTCAATTTCTACGTATACAATATCGCCTAATTCACCCTGGGCAAAATCAGTGATACCGATGGTAGCAGTAGTTCCTTCAAGCAATATCCATTCGTGATCTTTAGTGTAGCGCAAATTATCAGGAAATTTCATATTGAACGTTTTAGGGTGCAAAGATTGGGAAAAGGAGGGGAAATGAAAAGAAGAATATTAAATAAACGATTTGATTCTTTGTAGTAACTATTAATAATAATTAGATTTTCTAAAAGCAATCATTCAAAAATGTTTACCCTTTTCTTTTAATCAATTTAGTAGCCAATATCCTTACATCCGTTAAAGGCCGGTCCCTATCGGCTGCCTTACTTGTGGGAACCGCAGCGATACTATCAACGATATTTAATCCAGCTACTACTTCGCCAAAAATGGTATAACTCAAATCGAGGTGTGGAGTTCCTCCGATGGTTTTATAAACTGTGCGCTGACTGAGCGGTATTTTTCTTCCTTTTAACCGGTAAGTTTCTATTGAATCTAAGCTGCTATCCGTATGTACCCTGCCTTTTACAATATAAAACTGGCTTCCGCTACTTGCCCTTTTTGGGTTTACGTCATCGCCTGATCTTGCCGCAGCCAAAACTCCCTTTTTATGAAAAAGACTGGTTCGAATTTCAACTGGTATCGTTGAATCAGGACCGCCATTACCCAATGGTTTTCCAGCCGCTGCATTTTTACTTAAAGGATCTCCTGCCTGAATCATAAAATTTTGAATAACGCGATGAAATAAAAGGCTATCGTAATAATGACTTTTTACCAGCTTTAAAAAATTATCTCGATGCAAGGGTGTTGAATCTGATAAGCGAATAACAATCGTTCCTTTTGTTGTTTGAATAGCTACATCTTTTTGTAAGTCTTTTTTTCGCAGGCCATTTGAAAGTTTGGGATTACAGGATACTAATGAAACGAACAAGGAACATACTACCATAACCCAAATAGTTTTACCCATGCTTATTATTATTAGAATTTTTTTAATACTGTTTGCCAATCGATTAAAATCCATGTGTACTGAAATACATTAAAATATGATCTTTCAAATAATTTTCCTGCTGTATCATATCCATTACTGGTAAATCTTTAAGTTGTTTAAAGTGTGGCCAATTATCAACATCATACCCCTCTATTTCATAATAACCGCTTTGCATTAACAGTGAACAAACGGCTACATGCATCAGGTCTTGCTTTTGCTCCTTTGTAAACTTTTCGCTGGCGCCCCCAAATTCCTGAATACCGATCAAAAATAAGATCGTCTCCATATCTGGCTTTTTTCCAAATCGTTCCATCATTTTTGCTTCAAGAGCCCACCATCTTGATTGCAAATCATCTTGTACATGCATAGTGCAAAGATAGTTTGTCTGTTGTGTTTGGATTGATACATTTTAATGAATGTCTCTTCCAGCCTAAACTTTTGATAAAGCAATAAATAAATGATCCAGGTTTAGTTGTTGATCAATCAGCCCTATGCTATTTTCATTACCCGTTATACCCATTGAAGAAATGAGTGTAATAAAAAGCTGCTTTCTTGTTTTTGTTTCTTCTTTAAATAGTTTTTTTTTCTGCGATAAGGCTGCCGCATATTTTTTATCCAGCAAAAATTTATTTTCATAGAATTTTATTTCGCAAAGATTAATACAATTATCCCTTCTATTAATGACCAGGTCAATTTGCGCTGCCGTATTGTTAGTGTTGCTTTTACTTTTCCATATAGCGGATTCACTATAAATTCCGCTGATACCTAATGCATTTTTTATTGCCGGAACATGTTTCATACAAACATTTTCAAACGCAAGCCCACTCCAACTTTTCCAGCTTGGTGTATCACTCAACCTTGCCCAGGTACCTTTAGTACCACCCCTGTTTGCTGCCATAAATTTTAAATAGAAAAGCGAGTACTCATCGGTTAATTTATAAATGCTGTCTTTATATTTTTTGCCTATTGGAATATACGGAGTAATAAAACCTGATGCAGATAATTCTTCCAATAAAGTACTGGTGCTGCCTCCGCTTTGCAACTTACACAGTTTAATAATTTCATTTCGGCTTAAACCCGTTGGCTTTGCCGCCAATGCTCTTATTACTTTAAAATGCCTGTCGGCACTATCAAATAATGCCTTATATAAATCCGTAAACTCATTGTATAAAAACCCTGCTTTTGAAAAACATACTTTGTCTATTATTTGTGTTGCACTTAAACCGGATACAGCCTGTTCTAAATAATGAGGTACTCCACCAAAAGCCATATACAACTGGGTTATTTGATAACGGTTCAATAGTATGTTGCGGCTTTTTAAAAATAATTCGGTTTCATATAAAGTAAAAGGCTGAAGTGCTATTTTTTGAGTAATACGGTTGTGCAACCCTCCTTTATTACGTACCACATGCTGGATCATCCAACTCGCAGCAGATCCACAAAGAATAACCGCCAGGTTGTTTTGTTTGCTTGCCCAGGTATTCCAAAACTGCTCAAATGCTGCAAGAAAATTTGATTTAGCTGTTTGCATCCATGGAAACTCATCCAGAAAAAAAACAGCCTTCTTACGGCGATTTCTTTTCTTCCAAAGTGTTGCTGTTAATTCAAATGCACCAAACCAGTCTTTAGCAACCGGCAATGGAATATTATCATTTAACTGCCTTGCCAATGCCTGGCAATAATTGGCCAATTGTATGTTAGTCTCAACATGGTGTATACCTGAATATTCAAATGCTATATACTTTTGCAGGCAGTTACGTATAAGGTAGGTTTTCCCTATCCGGCGCCGGCCATAAACAGCAACAAGGTCAGGTTTTTTATTGGCGATTACGCCTTCCAACAAGCGCTTTTCTTCGTCGCGTCCAATAATAACAATTTCTTTCATCAAAAAAATATTTTAAGCCAAAAGTATACAAATATCATTGTTTTGGCTAAACATAATGATAAAATCTAAAGCCAAAACTATACAAAATACTTAGTTTTGGCTTTAGATAAAACTGGCTGCCCCTACAGATGGTTGCTGGTATCCTTTGCATCTATTACCTTTGCCCAAATTTTCACTGAATGCTTCAAACCACATTTATTCGTCAATATACAGACCTCGTTAAACAACGGCTAGCAATAAAAAATTTTAAACAGCTACAACTGGTAGATGAACTATTACAATGGGATGAAAAACGAAAACAATACCAGCAGGAACTGGAAGAGATTCAGGCAAAGATAAATGCCTCAAGTAAAGTGATTGGTCAGTTGATGGCAGGCGGGCAAAAAGAAGAAGCCGAAAAAAAGAAAGCCGAAGTAAGTTCCTGGAAACAGCAACAAGATCCCGGAAAATTAAACGAAGCAGAAAAAAATATTGAAGCTATTTTATACCTGCTCCCCAATCTTCCTTCCGAAAAAGTTCCAACGGGCAAAACCCCGGAGGATAATATTATAATTCGTGAAGGAGGAACAAAACCTTCGTTGCCTGCTGGTGCCGTTCCACATTGGGATCTTGCAAAAAAATACAATCTTATCGATTTCGAATTAGGAAATAAAATTACAGGAAGTGGTTTCCCTGTATATATTAACAAGGGCGCAAAACTTCAACGATCTTTAATTCAATA
>JBJXDV010000361.1:0-3726 GCA_046153465.1 Chitinophagaceae bacterium | reverse complement strand
CCGGTGTTAATGGCATTGCATACCTCGTATACTGCTTTTCGGTTCTGATAGACCGTTTCGAGTATGCTGGCTACTTCTTTATTAAGAATAGCCCGTTCTTTATCCTTTGCAGTTTGGGGAAAAATCACGGAGGAGTCTTCTGTTTGAGGCGTTTGTTTAATTTCTTTTTGACAAGAAAACAATAGCAGTGAAATTAGTAATGCAAGCAATAATTGTGTGTGTAGGGGGGGGGATGAGTAAGCGAGGAAGGTTTTTTCATAATTTTAAATTTTGGTTAATAAAAGAATTGGATAAGTGAGTTACATTTAAAATTAAGTTTAAACCAAAAATACTTGTGCACATTTTAATTATCAAATTCAAAACCGGCTAGTCCATAACGTGGGTGTTAGAGAATAGGTTTGAGGGGTATAAAGATTCTGAATGGGGGCGAATTTAAATAGATGATTAGATGGTTACTTCATGGATAGTAGTTATACGTCTTTGGCTTCAGGGTAAATCTTGAACTGGTGCTATGGTAGAATAAATGGGGTTATATCCATTCGCACAAAAAAATTATAACTGTGCTTCGTAACACAACTTCTCGCTTTGCAGCAATATCCTTTTATCACTAAGCCTCAAAGAAAATATACAACGAAGATTCGTAGCGAAAAGCCATGCAAATTTCTAAAAAGAGTTCCATATTAATCTTCAGCAAGAATGATTTTTTTAAAACCCTATCATGTAAAAACATTTATCCCTCATGGCCGGGTGGCCGTTACCCTGGGCATCGCGCTGCACCCGCTTCTTGCTTACGCATCCCGACTACGTCGGGCACGAACCGGCTGAGGCGCTTAACCCAGGGTAGTGATAGCAAAATTAATATCGTCATACTCTTCTGGTAAGAAACTATTCTGGTGCTATGTAACACAACTTCACGCTTTCGTGGCAACTTCATTTTAATACTAAGAAGATTCGTAGCGAAAAGCCATGCTGATTTTTAAAAAGAGTTCTATATTAATCTTCAGCAAGAATGATTTTTTTTAAACCCTATCATGTAAAAACATTTATCCCTCATAGCCGGGTGGCCGTTACCCTTGGCATCGCGCTGCACCCGCTTCTTGCTTACGCATCCCGACTGCGTCGGGCACGAACCGGCTGAGGCGCTTAACCCAGGGTAGTGATAGCAAAATTAATAGCATTATACTCTTTTGATAAAAAACTGTTCTGGTGCTATGTAACACAACTTCGCGCTTTCGTGGCAATATCCTTTTATCACTAAGCGCTCAACCCCGGGTAGTGATAGCAAAATTAATAGCATCCTACTCTTCTGATAAAAAACTATAAATATGCTTCATAACACAACTTCGCGCTTTCGCGGCAATATCTTTTTAACACTAAGAACCTGTCTAAATTCATACTTCTAATAATATAAGCCGCAGATTCGCAGATTAAAAAACCTCAACTAGAAAAACTTATTTGTACTACATCTGCGGCTATACAAAAAAAATATAAAATCGTTTTTAGACAGTCTCTAAGGGCTCAAAAAAAATATACTAAAAAGATTCGTAGCAAAAAGCCATATTTCTTTTCACAAAAAAATAATTATGGCATAGTAAGCTTAACTTAACTCCAGATATTTTATATGAAAACAACTTCCATTACTTTTTTGGTTCTAACGGCAGTCACTATTTTTGCTATTCCTTATAATCTGGCGGCTCAATTAAGAAAACCATTGCCCGATATAATCGAAGCAGTGAATAGTGAATACATACAGCTTAAAAAACAGGTTGGTACAGGCAAAAAAATTCCATTGCCTTTCGAAAAGCAGGTATTATTTGCCCTCTCTTATTTTCCCGAGCTGGCCCAAACACCTATTCGCGTTAAGTTGAGGAAAAGCAAGGGAGGTATTATTTCTACGCGGCCAACTCTTGGCAGTATTTTCCGGCGAAGCAGTAAACGTAGTTATATCGTAATTATTAATGACTCCACTTCTGGCAGATTATTTCCAATATTTTCAAACGGTAGCGTGAATGGACAGGTGGGAATACTGGGCCATGAATTTTGTCATATACTGTATTTTCGAAAAAAGACGGGCCTGGGATTGATGGGCTTGGGAATTGCGCATATTTCAAAACGGTATATGGACAATTTCGAAAATAAAACCGACAGCGTTGCTATTGAACGCGGGTTGGGTTATCAGCTTATTGACTGGAACGTATACTTACAGAAAGCATTTCGGCTGATTTTCCCTGGGGTAGTGATGCCCTTCGAGAAATCGGGTACCCGCGAACGATATATGAGTATCCCACATATTAAAGAATTGATGAGCCGAATTGCACTCTATCAAAACTAACTGGTGTTATATTCAGTTTATTATGGCGTAAATGGTTTCCTGCTTGAGCCTTTAGATGAAAAGCGATCTCGTGAATCTGTGAACGCACAATGGCTATACGTGTTTCTTTGTGAAGCAACTTTGTATATTCTCTGTGAAATGACTTTGTGGCTCTTTGTGTTTAAAAAAATTGTACTTCATGTTGCCAATGTGCCAGGTGCCAATTAAACACAAAGGACCAATGCAAAATGCTTGCTGTGGGTGTGTCTTTGAGGGATATACGTCTGCCTATGATTAACATAGCACCAGTAACAATTGGGTTTATTCATAAAATTCAGCCAGAGCGCCGAAATACATTTCTTCCCAGCCTTGAACCATTTCTTCAAAAACTTCATCCGGGATGTTTGAATGATGCAATTCAACGGAAGTTCCCGCTTTATGGTTATGTAATTTCATAGTAACAATTGAAGCATCGTTCTGTCCATCAAAATACCATTGTTGTACTATTTTTTTATTAGTAATAAATTCAATATTCCTGCCAGCGATATCCCCATCCCACAGCAGAAATTCTGATCCTGGGTCTGTATTCATGGTCGCAGGTGCGCCGGTCCATAATTGGATAGTGGCCGGATTGGTTAATGCCAGGTAAACATCTTCTGGTGGGGCAGCAAGTAAAAAATATTTTTTAAAATCTTTCATAAGAATTCGCGGATTGTTGTTTTCCATTTAAACACCAAACTGACTCAAATGATGATCAAGGTGTTTATAAAACAGGTTGTTCCATTCGGTTTTATTCAATGGCCCGAAGGAAAGCGATTCTTTATTTTCAAAATGCGACTCTCCTGATTGTTGCGTTTTATTGATATAATTAATCAACCTTAATTTCTCTGCTTCAAAATCTTTGTTTTCTTTGATGATAAATGCAGGAGCCGTTTGAGAATTGTGTTTATAAGGAGCTTCACCAGTTACTATTTTTTTTATAAATGTTTTCAGGAAAAAACGCATAAAAAAATTTGGCTTTGGGTGTTTTGTTTCATAAGCCATTTCGTAGGTTACATTGCAGTGGGCCAGCATCTGCGATACACTCATTTTGCCCCAACTGGCCGGAGTAGACGGAGTTAACCGGTTGATTCGCTCAATAATTTTATCTGAAACATCTTTAGTAAATATATTCGGTAATGGCATAGATAGTTTTTTATTGTATCAGCAATTTCAAAAAAAATTGTGAATATTCCAATATTCTTTGGTGGCATTAATAATCTTCGTTAAGAATATTCTTGATAAGCCTTTCGGTAAATTAGTGTAGTCGCGTACTACTATGCGGACAAAGTCTATTTATAGCTTTTAAATTAAGGAACTCGATAGGGAATTTTTATTGAAAATGTCTAATTATCTCGAATAGTTGCGAACGTATG
>JBJXDV010000360.1:0-2911 GCA_046153465.1 Chitinophagaceae bacterium | reverse complement strand
AGGTAATTAATATTTTAAAGAATTCTGATGCAACAAAAGTCTCTATAAGCATTAAACCAAAAAAAGGGAGAATACAGTTGATCGTTAACGATAATGGCTCTGGTGTAGTGGCCAGCACCATTCATTTTGGAGAGGGCTTTTTAGCTATTCAGGAAAGAGTAGAAGCCTTTGATGGTATTTTTGAGGTAAAAACGGAAGAAGGGAAATCAGGGTATAAATTAGAAGTTATTATTTAACTAATAACACGCAATAGATATTTCACGATAAACCTTAAAATTCATACAACAGTTACCAGAATCATATTACGGGAATCTTTTTTAAATTAGCCGCTCTTTGTCTCAATTCGTAAAACCCGAAAGAGATTCTTATCTTACGCCATTAACTAAACCAACTGTCTTTGTATGGCGCATAAGTACAAAACGGATGCAATAGATTGGAAAGCCGTTCGGAACCCCAAAAATCTTTTACTGACAGCAGTAGGCACTACACTTGCCGTATTTGCGATGAAGGGATTTATGATCCCCAATCGATTTATGGATGGTGGTATTACTGGTATTTCCATACTATTGCACGAAATCTTTCATATCAATATTAGCTTTTTAGTTATAATTCTTAATGTACTTTTTATTTATCTCGGGTATAAAAGAATTGGAAAAACCTTTGCCGTTCAAACAACATTAGCGGTACTATTACTTTCTATCGGGCTTCTTTTTGTAGAGATTAATCCTATTACCCATGATAAACTACTGATTGCGATTTTTGGAGGAATATTGATGGGTACCGGAGTTGGGTTGGTAATAAGAGGCGGAGGCGTAATTGATGGCGCGGAAGTGATTGCTGTTTTTACTGGTAGAAAAACAGGATTTTCCAATAGTGAAATTATCATGTTGATTAATACTGTAATTTTTGCAGTAGCCGCTTTTCAGTTCGGTATTGAAACAGCTATGTATTCCATCATTACCTATTTTACCGCGACCAGGGCCATTAACTATGTGGTTGATGGAATCGAAGAATTTACTGCCATGAATATTATTTCTGCTCAGTCGGAAGAAATAAAAAGCTTTTTAGTCAACGAGCTTGGCAAAGGAATTACAGTTTATAAAGGCGAACGTGGTTATTTACCCGGTAGTTTTGATATTCGAACCGATTGTGAAATTGTTGTAACCATTGTTACCCGGTTAGAAATAAAACAAATTCAGGATTCTATTTTGATCATAGACCCAAAAGCGTTTATGTATGTGCAAAGTATAAAAGAAGCATCGGGTGGTATCTTAAAAGCAAAGGCACATGCAAAATAACACAGCATTGAAAACTTTTGTGATCGATTTGATAAAAAATAATATTCCCTCTACTTATTATTATCACCAGGAGGATCATACGTTATATGTTCTCGAAAAAGCTATTGAAATTGGCAACCATGAAAAATGTACAGCTAAAGAAATTGATCTTTTACAAGCGGCAGCCCTTTTACACGATACTGGTTTTATAAGCACTTATCATGAGCACGAAGAAGAAAGCTGCAGACTTGCAACGATTTACCTCCCCGATTATGGTTATTCGGCCACCTCAATTAAGAAAATATGCGGAATGATTATGGCAACCAAATTACCGCAATCACCCAAAAATAAATTAGAAGAAATTTTGGTTGACGCCGATCTGGAATATTTAGGAACCGATCTTGCTGTTGAACAGGCTGAAAAATTATATAGGGAAATGCATTCACTTCAACCTACATTAACGATTGCACAGTGGAACCTCATACAAATATCCTTTTTAGAACAACATCATTACTTCACTCCCTATTGCAAAAAATATAAAGAAGCGCAAAAAAAGAGCTACCTCTTGCAGTTGACTAAATTGTGATTGAGTAAATAAAGAATGTTAAGGATGTGAGTTTATTATTCAATTAATTGTTGTCTGAATCACTGATGAACACGGATTAAAAGATTACACGGATGAAAACACTGCGAAATCGGTGAAATCCATCAATCCGTGATTCAGACAATTTACGATATTGTAAAAGTTCATGTAGAGGAAGTGAAAGTGGAACGAAGTAAGGTGAGGGAAGTGAGTTTATTATTCAATTACCAGATGTCTGAATCACGGACCTGCCTGCCGGCAGGCAGGTTAATGGGATTAAAAGATTGCTCAGATGAACAACACAAGCCAATCAGTGAAATCAATAAATCCGTGGCAATCCCTGCCTACCGGACAGGCAGGTGTGATTCAGACAATTTATGAAATCGCGAAGGCCCTTGATGGAGGATTGAAAGTAGCAACAATGAAAGGTAAGGGAACTGAGTTTGTTATTATTCAATTGCCTGTTGTCTGAACGGAGATTTATACCAACCCTAATCCTATTGCTAAGGGAAGTAAAATTTAATTTCAAATTTTAAATAAATATATTTCAGATGGCAGATCAACCACTATTGACCATGAAGGTTTTTTTACTGACTCTATGCTGTTTTTTTCTTTGGAAACAGTTATTGCGCAAAACAAAAAGCTTGACAGCCTTGATGTTCTGATTAGCCGGGCTACTTCAGATACAGATCGGATAAACCTTGCTATGCTGAAAATGGATATACTCGGCGCCATAAATTTAGACTCAGCTATCAGCCTGGGCAAGAAAACTCTTCAAACCGCGCAGCGGATAAATCACTACAAAGCCGAACTGAGAATCCGGCTAAAACTGGCAAACAATTATTGTTATAAAGGGGCCTACGGACTGGCTGAAGAACAACTAAGCTTTTTAGAACAATTCATAAAGCCAACAAAAGACTCCTCGGATTTCGCTGAATTTTATAGTACGAAAGGTATGATGTCTGGCATGCGTTCCAGATACGATTCCTCTATTATTTTTTATGAAAAGGTTATAGGAATTTATGAACGCACAGGCAAAATAAAGTCATTA
>JBJXDV010000359.1:0-8322 GCA_046153465.1 Chitinophagaceae bacterium | reverse complement strand
TGCTAATCTTCAATATTTCAATGTTTCAAATTTTTCGACATTAAAATTTTGCAGAGTAATAAAATTTGGAAAATATATCTTTGTTAAAAGTACCTCTTTAAAATAATATTTAGAACCGGCAGAAACGACTAAGTTCTTTATTTGAATTGGTACAATTATAAAAAAATCAGATAGTTTAAATACCGGACAATTTAGCACAGTTATAAAATCTGTTACCGAAAATTATCTATAAAGAGTGCAGACATCTCTTTATAGGGCTAAACCGGTTTATAATAATACAAAAATTTTATGAAATTATTTCGGGCAAAAAAAATTATTGCAGTACTGTTTTTTCTGCCTTCTTTATACTTAAATGCGCAGGTACAAATTACTGCCAATGGTTTAAAATTGAGTTTTAACAGTAAAGGTTTCCTTACTGAAATTGGAAATACTACCGCTGGGAAAAATTATCTTTATACAGATTCACTTTCTCCATTACTTACTATAATAAGTAAAGGAGAAAAATACTCCCCTACTTCACTGACCCGATACAATACGGGCAATACAATTAAATTAAAATTTGGGCAAGTTAATGTTACCGTTGACATAAAATTGGTAAACAAGAATACGCATTTGGTATTGGAAATTATAGAGGCATTACCTGAAAATAAAATTGATGCTATTATTTGGGGACCATTTTCAACAACAATTAAAAAAACGATTGGAGAAGTAATTGGTGTGGTAAGAGATAGTGAAATTGCATTAGGTATGCTGGTATTAAATATCAAAACACTAGGCGGTGATTTGCCCAATAATGAAGGAAGTACATGGGCCAGGGGCATAGCTGCAAAAGAACATGTTTGGGGCAGCAGTTTACAAGCCTACACGATCAATCGAAATCGTAATCGTATGGTGGATGCATGGGGCGGCCAATTTAAAAACATGCCGGTAGCCGCATTAAAAGGGGAAACAGTTGTTGGAAGTAAAATTGCGTTTTTCTTATGCCCCGAATCGAAAGCACTTGAAACTATTGAGACCATTACCATTACTGAAAAACTACCCTATCCTACGGCCAACAACATCTGGTTCAAAAAATCGCCATTATTTGGTAAGTCATATCTTATTTCTTCTTTTGGAGAAAAAGATATTGACGAAATGATTGGTTACACAAAAAAAGCGGGTTTGTTTTCGCTCTATCATGAAGGGCCTTTTAAAAGCTGGGGCCATTATATTTTAAACCCTGAAGATTTTCCAAACGGAAATCAAGGATTAAAAAATTGTGTAGACAAGGCCCATGCCGCCGGCCTGCATTTTGGGGTTCATACCTTAACTAATTTTATTAATACGAACGATCCTTATATTACTCCTGTACCTGATGATAGGCTTAGCATGACTGGTTCATCAATACTAATTAAGGATATTGATAAATTTCAAAATGAAATTGCTATAGCCTCTCCTGAATATTTTAACCTGGAAAAAAACAACAACTTACATACTATAAAAATTGGCAAGGAATTAATTAGATATAAATCTGTAACTACTCAGCAACCTTACCAACTACTGGATTGCCAACGGGGTGCTTTTGGTACTACTATTTCCGCACATAAAAAAGGTGAAGCTGTGGGTAAGTTATTTGACCACGCATATGAGGTGTTTTTCCCAAATTTAGAAATGCAGCGAGAAATAGCCCGAAACCTGGCTACTCTATTTAATGAAACTGGTGTAGATCATTTTGATTTAGATGGTCATGAAGGTTGTTTGGCATCCGGTGAGGGTGATTATGCCCTCGAACTTTTTGCTAAAGATGTTTTTGACAATATGAAGCATGAATTAATTTTTGGAACCAGCACCAGTAAAACATATTTCTGGAATATTTGCTCTTATTATAATTGGGGAGAACCATGGTATGGAGGCTTTAATGAAAGTATGCAGCAATACCGAATAGATAATCAGAGATTATTTGACAGAAATTATATGCCCCATATGATGGGCTGGTATTTGCTTGGTGAGAACACCACCCTGAACGAAATGGAATGGATGCTGGCCCGTGCTGCCGGATATAACGCCGGCTTTGCTATGGTAGCGAGACCCGGGGCACTTAGAAATAATCCTCTTACTGCAGTATTGCTTGATGCTATTAAAGAATGGGAAACAGCAAGAACCAGCAATGCATTTACCAATACTCAACAAGAGGAATTGAAAAATACAAAAAACGAATTTCATCTGGAAAAAATAAGTGAAGGCAAATGGAATTTGTTTCAATATAGGGTAACCGAAAATTTTATACGTGAAAAATTTATACGGCAACCAGGTGAGCCTACTCTCACAACCTGGAACTTTGATCAGC
The DNA here is from genome assembly GCA_046153465.1 of Chitinophagaceae bacterium. Classification (GTDB taxonomy): domain Bacteria; phylum Bacteroidota; class Bacteroidia; order Chitinophagales; family Chitinophagaceae; genus Endoryza. The sequence goes on along the minus strand of JBJXDV010000359.1, from coordinate 5,996 downwards.
CCTGGAAAGAACAAGTTCTTCAATTTAGAATACATATTGCCGGTAAAGAAGGTAGCGTAAACAATATTAAATTAGCTATTGATAATTATACGGAGATTAATTTAAAAATAGAACTTGAAGCGGGTGAAAGTATTGTTTGTGATGGCACCGAAACAATTAAAATTTATACGAAAAAAGGAAAACTGAAGGGAGATTATAAATTATCAACACCATTACCAATAGTAGCCACGGGCTCACATATTATAAAAAGTGATTGCTTTTTTACTGGAGATGATCCTCCAAAAATGGAAGTACAGTTTAAAGGATTAATTAAAACTGAATCGGTTCAATCAACACTCAGGCAATAATATATCCCAGTAGTAGTCCGCAGGTCTGGCAATAAAGAAAGCAATCCAATAAGGCAGCAACCCCGTATATTTTTTGTGACAAATAAAACAGGGTTATTACTTATCATACTGCTGACAAGTTGTTTGGGTTTACAGGCACAACTGATTGATCCAACTACTACTTTTCGTAATGTATCAGCAAAAAGCTATTTCAGGTTTCATTACGATAATGATTATTTTACGAAGACCGATTATTATTACTCACAAGGCATTACACTGGAATATGTTCATCCTAAACTCGCAAAATTCCCTTTATCGAGGCTCTTATTCAAAACACCAAACAGTAATAAAACCTATGGTATTTGTTTCAATTTATTCGGATATACACCCATTAATACCGATAGTGATAGTATCCTTTATGGTGACCGGCCCTTTTCTTCAGCGCTATCGATCAGTTATTTTTCCAACAGTACCGACACCATTCGGAAATACCGCGTCAGCAGTACCTTACAGGTTGGTATTTTTGGACCATTGGCATTAGGAGAAAGGCTTCAAACAAACATTCATCGTTGGCTTAATAACAAGTTACCAAAAGGCTGGCAATATCAGGTAGCCAATGATGTTATACTTAACTATCAGCTTAATTTTGAAAAAAGACTGATTGGCTATAAAGATAGATTACTGCTTAATGGAATTGCCCAGGCAAATTTTGGGACACTACAAACAAAAGCAGGCGCCGGAATAAATTTTATGGCAGGATATTTCAATGACCCATACCAATCCATAAAGCATACTAAAAAGAAAATTGAATTTTATACATACGGACAGGCTCGCCTACACGTTGTTGGTTATGATGCAATGCTTCAGGGTGGGATATTTAATAAAAAAAGTCCGTATGTAATACGCTCCGGGCATCTATCAAGAACGGTATTTGAGTTCGATGGTGGCATTGCTGTGAATTATAAGAAGCTACTGCTTACTTATTCAAGATCTTATATCGGTAAGGAATTTAGCACAGGAAAAGATCATACATGGGGAGGAATAAGTATTGGATACTCCTTCTAAGTAGAACCCGTTTCATTTCTTCCGACAAGCTTATTACCTATATTTGCCTTTTCGCTACCTAAATCTTTTTATGACCCGTGAGCAGCTATTAATAGAACTCAATCAGCAAACATATATCACTATTAAACCTTCGGCTATACATGGCATAGGAGTATTTGCCTTATGTGATATTCCAAAAGGATGCAGGAATATTTTTTCGCGAAATGTTGGTGAATGGATACAACTTCCCATTGCAGATGTAGAAGCGCTGCCAATGCATTCGCGAGACCTTGTAGAAACCTATTGCCTTTTTGATACTGATTATTATTATGTTCCCGACTATGGATTTAAAGTAATGGATCTGGTGAATTATCTCAATCATTCATCCACCCCAAATATTATTTCAATAAATGAAGGGGAAGAATTTGAAGCACTGAGAGATATAAAAGAAGGAGAAGAATTATATGTGAATTATAATTCCCTTGCGGAAGGTTTAAGCGATTATTCATAAAAATATATTTCGTGTTCTGTTTAAATAGATACAATACCTTTCTCACGCAATTTATCAAGGCTCAATGATTTTCCATCATTAAGATTTGTATACTTTTTTACATCGCATACAAAACTAATATGGTCCCCTCCATCAAATTGGCTGATCACCTTTAGCCGAATCACCGAAAGACTATCTTTAAGTATTTTAAACCCTTCCCATTCTATTAACAAGTTTCTTTTTTCAAGTAACTTAATTTTATCAACCAGCTTCCCACTTTTTTTCCCAAGTAGGTTTACAAGGTTGTATTGACCTGCTTCCATTACCTGCAGCACAAATTCGGGGTTGTTTTCAATATTTAATAAGGTTTGGGTTCCTTTATAAATACAAACCAAAAAGCGTTTAGGGTGCATAGATATGGCCGACGCATAGGTACATATATGAAGATTGTATTTTCCGTTCCAATAGCTGGCAACACTATACACAGGTAGATTAACACGGTTCCATGGCTTTTTACGAGTCATACTTTTATTAACTTATTGTCTTTAAAAAATTATCAGCTATTCTTAAGTGAGCATTTTTTTTATCGGTTTCCATCTTGTCAAATGATTGAACTAACATAGCTAATCGGAAATTTTTTTTAAAGAACTCGCGGTGAATATGCATAAAACGCCAGAAAAGTCCGTCCCATATCTGGCACCAACTTCCTTTTTTATAGTTACTCATCTTTAAGATATAGTTCGATCCACTGATATAAGGTTTCGTGCTCATTAATCCGCCATCTGCAAACTGACTCATCCCGTACACATTGGGTACCATCACCCAATCGTATGCATCAATGTAAAGACTCATAAACCATTTATGAACTTCATCCGGATTAAATTCGCAAAGACACATAAAGTTTCCAACTATCATCAATCGCTCGATATGATTGGAATAACCAGTTCTCAATAACCTTTTTATTACGGTATCCAAAGGATCTATTCCGGTATTTCCTTCCCAAAAAGATTTGGGTATTGGTCGATTAAAATTCCAAAAATTAGTAGTACGTTGTTTTACGCCCTCCCGTTCATACAAGGCACGAATATATTCTCTCCATCCCATTATTTGCCGAACAAATCCTTCTAAGGAATTAATTGGGATATTATTTTGCGTTGCATATTCAATAGCCCGATCAATTATTTCTTTGGGATTAAGTAAGCCAATATTAAGAGAGGATGTTAATAAAGAATGGAAAAGATAAGAGTCTTCTTTAGAAATCGCATCCTGGTAGATTCCGTAATTGTTAAATCGCTGTTGAAGAAAATCTTCAAAACACTTTTCTGCCTCGCTGAATGTAACCGGGTAATTGAAATCATCCAACGATCCGTAAGTTGAAGAGAAATGATTTGTTATGTACTGCTTCGCTTCAACATGATAATCACTTTGGCAAAGTTTAGGTAACGGCGGCAGTATTACTTTCGCCGGCAACTTTTTCCTATTCTCTTCATCGTAGGTCCACTTACCACCCACTGGGTTGCCATTCTCCACCAAAACCTTTAGTCGCTTTCGCTGATCCGTATAAAAAGCAGTTAGGAAATATCTTTTTTTATCATTAAAGTATTCAGAAATATAGTTTGATGAACAAATAAAATTAGGCGAAGGATATTTTATCAGTTGAATAGAATTGTCAGTGGCATATCGCTTCAATCTTCTTTCTAATAAATAATCGATCGTTTCCGTGTAGTGAACTTCAGAAATTAATTGCTTACGGTAAAAAGCAAACAAGTTTTTTAAAGACGAATTTTTGTCGTTAGTGTTTATATAGAAAACAGTATAGCCCTTTTTACCAAGCCAAACCTCGTAAGCCTTCATGGTGGCCCTGTGCAACATTAGTTTTTGAGAATGAAATGGATATTGACTGAAGAAAAGATCATCTTCCAAAAGGTATACTTCTCTGTCTTTGTGCAATGACGCAGATTGCCGGAATAACTGATGGGGAAACACAAGCGAAATTTCTTTCATAATTCTTAAACAATTTTAATGAGTAATTTGTTTTGAGACATTATGGAAAAACTAAAGGATAAAAAAATTGTATTAGTAGGTGCAAGTGGAACGATTGGATCACATACAGCCCGGTTATTAATATCGGGTGGAGCTGATCTTTATATTACGGGTCATAACAATGAACGATTAATGCAAACGGCCGCTGGTTGCAATCTTCCCAGCAATAAAGTAATACAATTAGATATTACCAGTGAAGAACAGGTTAACACCGTTGCCAATCAAATTCAACAACAATCAGGCCCCATCGATATATTGATTAATGCGACCGGCATTGGTATTATTAAACCCATTGAGCAGTTAACAACCGAAGATTTTTTAAAGAGCCTTTCAGTAAATCTTATCGGTCCCTTTCATTTGATCAAAGCATTTTTACCTGCTATGAAAGAGCAAAAAAAAGGATTAATCATAAATATTCCGGGAATACTTGGAAAAACACCCATGGCAGGTGCGGTTGCTTATTCTGCATCAAAATATGGTTTGAATGGAATGATGAAGTCGTTAAGAGAAGAATTAAAGCGTACTGATATTCGAATCACACAATTATTTCTTGGCGGTTCCGATACCAGGTTTTGGGACTCCATCGACTTACGGGTACAACGCGATAAAATGATTATGGCAGAGGAAGCAGCAAAAGCTATTTGGTTTTTATGTCAACAGCCCGTTAGTGGAGTGGTTAGCGAAATGGTGATTCAGCCTTTCAACCATCAGGTGATCTGACCAAGAACAAAGATCAGACTGCGTGCGTGTGACAACGTTATTTATCGTTTCGAAATTTTATTTAAACTTATTAAGCGCTGGCTTTTGCATTTAAAGCGGGATACTGAGTGATCTCGTAATGATTCATGTTTAGTGTATCTACCGCTCATTCTTTTTCTCCACAATCGAAAACTTGACGTTTTCATTTTGTTTCTCATCAGTACAATTACTTCCTTCTCCGATAGATTAAATTGGTGTTGAATAGCCTCAAACGGTGTACGATCCTCCCAGGCCATTTCAATGATTCGATCAATATCAGGGTTACTTAAAAAAAGTATCTTTTTCATTAATCATAAGCTATTATCAGACCTATTATTATTGGTGGATAACATTCGTATTATGGATTTAGTTTGAACAACTAAAATAAAGTAGATTCGGGCACACCAAAACTAACAAAAAATGGATCAGAATTTAGAGTTCCCCTCATTCTTTATTATTATTTGGCTTGGCATTGTTCTTTTAGTAATAAAAGCAATGTGGAAAGTTTTTGAGAAAGCCGGCCAGCCAGGATGGGCCGCGATTATTCCTATTTACAATATATATGTCATGACAAAAATCGCAGGAAAGCCAGGCTGGTGGGTTTTAATGATATTTATACCTTTTATAAATCTTGTTTTTTTGATTTGGCTATACAATATGATTTCAAAAAGCTTTGGAAAAGATGAAGGATTTACCGTTGGATTAGTTTTACTCGGCTTTGTATGTTGGCCTATACTCGGATTTGGTGCCGCAAAATACCTCGGACCTTATGGCGACCAAGCGCAATTTAAAGCGCAACAAAATCCCGATTTTGATTTTGAACAAAAGCGATAAGCCCAATTATAAACAAAAAAGCCTGTTGATAACAACAGGCTTTCATACTATGAGCAAGGATTAAAAATGTTCTTTTAAGGCAGGGTAATTTCTTTTTCGCCGTTTGCCCATTTAAGGGTTGCTTTGTTATCGCAATCACCATTTCCAAAATCGATAAACAATACGCGGTCATTTATTTTTATTTTCAACAGTCCTTTTACAATCCACGCACAGGCTACAGGCTTAATTAACGGAGTTTCTGTATTCTTATTAACAGTAGTGCCATTGGCGTATACTGTCTTATTGCGACCTTCGATAGAATAAACATCATCACGAATTGTTCTTGTTTCCATTCCACGAACCTGGGTAACTATTTTAGCGCCTTCGTAGGTAAATCCTCTTCCGTTGGGCCAGCTAACTTTACCGTTCTCTACATGTGTAGCATATTTGCGAACACCTTCTTCACTTAAATTTTTAATGGTCTTTATACCTTCAATGTGTACCCGATTTACGAAATAATCGTGTAATTTAATAGTAAGTTC
>JBJXDV010000358.1:0-4824 GCA_046153465.1 Chitinophagaceae bacterium | reverse complement strand
TCCTGCCTTTCTAAAATCCGGTACCTAATCAAGTTCTAATAGTCCTAGAAACCGTAACCCTATTTTTTACTTGATTAATTAACGTACCATGAAACCCTTAAACGTAGTAACCCTTTTATTGGCAGTTCTTCTTCCTGCTTCATTTCTTTTTGCAGACCCGGGAAGTAACATGCGTCCATATTTTATTCGCTCCGCCAAATTTCTTGAAAATGTTCGCAAGAACTACAAGGCCGAAGCTATTACTAATAAATTACCCGAAGCAAAAGCTGCAAAAATATGTGCTTGCCAGATTATGTCTGTTGCGTCCAATAATGAAAAAATGGCCTACGTCGCAGTATTTTCGGAGAAAACAAATTATGGCCAACTGGATAATTCTTTTACGGTTGCAATGAGCGTTTTGGAAAATGAAAAGAAGCAAATGAAATCGCTCTTTTATCCGAAAATGAAAGTTCTGGAAACCTATTCAGTTTATAGTAGCTGCAAGACCTTAGCTGGTCAATTAACAAAAGTCAATACTGATTTAAAAGTATATGAAATTTTAGATGCAGATATTTTAGGCAGTATTTACCTCAAAGGGAAAAAATAATTGATAACATACTCGTTTAATGAAGCACTTTACTTAGATGTAAAGTGCTTTTTTGTTGCCTAAAAATTCAGAACAATTAATATTGTTCGAGTTCATTAGGGAAATCGTTACTCTTTATGTCCTTAATATAATGCTGAACGGCTCCGGTTATTTGTTCATGAAGGTTCAAATATTTACGGAGAAACCTGGGTTTAAATTCGGTATTAATACCAAGCATATCGTGCATTACCAGTACTTGTCCATCGCAATGGCGGCCAGCGCCAATACCAATGGTTGGAATATGTAAACTTTCTGAAACTTCCTTAGCGAGGCTTGCTGGAATTTTTTCCAATACAATGCCAAAGCAACCTGCCTGTTCCAAAAGCTTTGCATCGTTGCGTAATTTAGTTGCTTCTACTTCCTCTTTAGCTCTAACAGTGTAGGTGCCAAATTTATAGATTGATTGAGGCGTTAATCCCAGATGCCCCATCACCGGTATGCCTGCAGCCACTATTCGGTTAACAGATTCGATGACTTCCTCACCCCCTTCCAATTTAATTGCATGTGCACCCGTTTCTTTCATGATTCGAATAGCAGATGTTAATGCTTCTTTTGGATTGGATTGGTATGAACCAAACGGAAGATCCACCACCACAAAACAACGACTTACTCCACGTAATACTGAAGAGGCGTGATATACCATTTGGTCAAGTGTAATGGGAAGAGTGGTTTCATGACCAGCCATAACGTTTGAAGCTGAATCGCCCACCAGAATCACATCAATTCCGGCATCATCCATAATTTTTGCAAACGAAAAATCATAGGCAGTAATCATGGATATTTTTTCACCCGCCCCTTTCATTTTTTGAAGGGTATTGGTAGTAATTTTTTTTACATCTTTTTGTGTAGACATGCAGAGAAGTTTTTGATGAATTATCGGAGAGAATATGGCTCTGCATTAGAATAAAACATATCCGGAATACTCCAAAGGGAAATCTAAAGTAAGTATAATATTTTAGCTTCCATAGTTGCGAAGCATTTCAATCAGCTATCCAAATATATTTAAGTTACCGTTTCTTTTTTCAAAAGTTCATAATATAAATGCTGAATAAGTCCATCCGCCAATCCTATTTTAGGAACATAGATTTCTTCAATATTTGCCCAACGCATGACATTAATATAAATTAGTAGAGCGGGAACAATTACATCGGCACGGTCTTCCCGGAGATGGTAGATGCGCATACGGTCCTCTACTGAAAAACTGCTGAATTCTTTATGATACTCTTTAAGCAATTCTAACACAAGCGGCTTTCCTTCTTTTCGCTTAGATATCGAGAATATTTTATTGATGTTACCACCCGATCCGATTGCTATCACATCATCATTATGTCTTCTCGTTTCTTTTTTGATGAATTCCTTCATTTCATCCCATAACTCCTCCGAAACCTGGTTTTTTATTAATCGTATCGTGCCAATATTAAAAGAACGCTTAAATAAAAGTTTGCCATCAGCAAAAAAAGTTAGTTCGGTACTGCCGCCTCCAACGTCAATATATAAATAAGAATGGCTTTTATCCATATTTTCTGCCACATGATTTTCGTAAATAAGACTTGCTTCCGCATCTCCGGTTATCACTTCAATAGCAATACCTGTTTTTTCTTTTACTTTCTTAATTATACTTTCTGCGTTCGAGGCATCCCTCATTGCTGATGTAGCGGCAGCACGCAGATGGTTGAGTGGTACATCATAGGCATCCAGCAGATGCCGGTAGGCCCGCATAGTGTTTAAAATCATTGTCTCTTTTGCATCAGATATTTTTTTTTGCTCGAAAACGTCAAAACCTAACCGTAGAGGAACTCTCACCAGGTTTGTTTTTTGAAATTGAATGGTGCCGTTCTCATTCTTCAATACATCGGAAATTAAAAGTCGCGCTGCATTACTACCTATATCAATTGCTGCCAGTCTCATGTGGGTTTATTATTTTTTAAAATTTCAAAGACAAAAAACGCTTGATGGCAGCTAAGATGGAATTATTGGATTATCAATTGTTTTCTGAATTAGATAATTATAGATTTCAACCTGCGACCTGATTTTCCTGCGGCTATGATCCCTTACATACTCATTACTAAGTTCATTATTCAAAATTCTGGCTTTTACGTTGTCGCTGAGTTGAATTTCCAATATATTTTTCAACACGTTCTTAATATTCTCATCCAAAATAGGGCAGGTAGCTTCAACGCGGTGGTCTAAATTGCGAACCATCCAGTCGGCTGAAGAGATAAATACTTTTTCATTTCCTTCATTATGAAAAATAAACACCCGTGCATGTTCCAGGTACTCGTCAACAATGCTGATCGCTTTTACCGGCACCGCGAACTTTCTATTTTCAGATAACATGCAGAATATACCTCTTATAATCAGTTTTATTTCAACACCTGCTTTTGCAGCATCAGACAATCTACCAATCAATTCCTCATCTGCCAGTGAATTCATTTTAAGAAGAATGGAAGATGGTTTTCCGCTTTTACAATTCTTTATTTCTTTACTGATTAATCTGTTCAATTCTTTTCTCAAACCAATGGGGCAAGGAATAATCGTTTTACATGCCCTCAAAAAATGTTGTCCTTCTTTCCAGTTTTCAAGGTAATTGAAAATACGGTTTACGTCGGCCATAATGTATCGATCGGATGTAATCAGGCAATGATCGCCATAAATGGCAGCCGTTTTCTCATTTAAGTTACCGGTACTAATAAAGCCATAGTGAAAAGTTCTGTTGTTGACTCTTTTTTTTATGAGGCACATCTTAGCATGTACTTTCATGTTGGGTACACTGATAAAAACTTTTACTCCTTCCTCTTCCAATCTTTCTTTCCATTGCAAATTGGCTTCTTCTTCAAAGCGGGCCCTTAACTCAAGCACTACAGAAACATCCTTACCATTTCGAACCGCATTGATCAGGGCGTTAATAATTTTTGAATTGGAGGCCACCCGGTAGGCCGTAATTTTTATAGCTTTCACATCGGGGTCAATCGCCGCTTCCCGCAATAGATCGATCACGGGGTTAAAGGAATGATATGGAAAGTTTAATAATATATCTTGCTCCAGCATTATATCGGTTACCCGTAGGGTATTCTTTAATAAAGGATGCAAGAAAGGTTTTTTTCGTTTTCCTTTCTGTTGAAATACATCCGGGAAGTCTATAAAATGTCTGAAGTTGTGAATGCGTGCGCCGGCTATAATATTATCTTTTTGCGTTAGATTTAATCTTTTTAAAAGATACCGAAGCAGGTCGGTGTCCATTTGCTGGTCGTATAAAAAGCGAACGGGTTTACCTTTTCTGCGGTTCTTAATTCCTTTTTCAATTTTTTGAATAATGGTGGTAGAAATATCCGTATCCAAATCGAGTTCTGCATCGCGGGTTACTTTAAATAGCCAGGAGTTGAAACGGTCGTATCCAAAATAAGAAAAGATATTCCGCAAGTTATAGCGCACGATATCTTCTAATAAAATTATTACATATTCACCGGGTTCGGAAGGTAATTGTATAAACCTTCCAAATGATCGTGAAGGCACTTCAATAATGGCAAACTTTCTTTTAAGTGATTCATCCCTTTTCGATAAAATAACACCAAGGAAAATAGACTTTTCTCTTAAATAAGGAAAAACCGGTATGCTTTCCACCATTAAAGGAATGATATTAGAACGTATTTCTTCCTCGAAAAAAGTTTCTACAAATTTTTGTTGCTCCTTATTTAACTGCCGCTCATTAACCAGCCTGATGTTTTCCTTTTCCATTTCAGACCTTATTCCGCTCCAAATACGACCAAATTCTTCCTGCTGTTTCAATACTATTTCCTGGATCTGAGCCAAAATTTTTTCCGGAGCATGCTCGAGGTGAATATTCTTTAATCTGTTCCCAAATTGAGCCATTCGGCCAAGAGTAGCTACCCGTACCCTAAAGAATTCATCTAAGTTGTTTGAAAAAATACCTAAGAATTTGATCCGTTCTTTAAGTGGCACCGAGGGGTCGGCTGCTTCCTGTAATACCCTGCCATTGAATGATAACCAACTGATATCCCGCGCAATTGTTTTTCTTTTCATTAATCCCTTTTGTATTGATTGATCGTCAATGTATCCAACATTTTAATAGCAGTCAAATTAAGTAATTATTAATTACCGAACCCAAAACACCCCGATCGATGAGTTGGTTCTTTGTCATGATCCACCTACTGGCTTTCCGGCAAGCGGACTTAAAAGCA